>JAEMGR010000009.1:300000-528899 GCA_016458225.1 Myxococcaceae bacterium JPH2
CCAATGTTGCGATAGCGATCGATTCGAGTGCTGCGGGACATGGAGGTTCCCCGTTCCCGTCGGGCACGAGCGCGCCCGCGGGGGATGCCGCGTCACTGGTTGGAATGGAGGGCCGTGTCGCCGGAGCCTGGGCGCACGACGCCCGGCCTTCGGACACACGACGAGACAGAGGAGTCAGGCGGAACCTGCCCTCCCAGCACGCGGCAACCAGCCAACCCGCGCGCCGGAAAGCCCGGTCCGCCCACTCAAATGTCGAGCAGAACCTCGTGACGGGGACCCACACACACGCCCGCCGTCGGCGCCAGCAGGCGCGCGGACAGCTTCTTCTGAAGGGCAGCGGGTGTCATGGCCGGTATCAAGTAAGGCGCCCAACGGCACCTGTCAATGCGAGCCGCCCCCGGACTCCGTGAGCCGCGATACCTGACCGCTCATGGACGATCTCCATCTCGCGGCGGAAACGAAAGCGAAGCGGGTATTGCAAGCAAACCGTGACAAGGCGCTACGATGAGCGTCCATCTGGGGAGGCTCCACGATGGCGATGAAGAAGGCTGGCAAGACGGCACGGAAGAAGACGGCGCGTCGCACCACCTCGGCGCGCAAGGCGCCCGCGAAGAAGCGGGCCGCGGCGAAGAAGTCCTCGAGGCCACGCAAGGCCGCGCCCCGGAAGACATCGGCGCGCAAAGCCGCGGCGAAGAAGCCTCGCAAGGTCGCGGCGCGCAAGGCCTCGGCCCGAAAGGTCAAGGTGTCCGCCCGCGCGGCCAAGGCCCCTGCGCGCAAGGCCCCGCCCGCGAAGGCGCGCAAGGCGCCCGCGAAGCCTCGCAAGGCCGCCGCCCCGCCCGTCACCTCCATCTTCAGGGAGGAGCCCGAGCCCACGCCCTTCGTCGCGCCCGTCGTCGAGATGGTGGAGACGACGTCCGCCGGCATCCAGCCGCTGGCTCCCGAGCACGCCGCGGTGGACGAGCTGACCAGCTCCGGCAACGAGCTGCTCGACATCTTCCAGCGATACGATCGCCTGCGCACCGGACACATCGAGCACAGTGGTTTCGCTCGGCTCCTGGAGGCGCTCGGTCAGAACATCACCGACGACGAGCTGATGATCGCGCTGGACGTGGTCGACCCCGACCGCACGGGGACGATCTCCTGGATGCAGTTCAAGACGTGGTGGACCAGCCGGTAGCGACAGGGCGCTGAATAGAATCAGGCCGCCCGCGTCATGAGGCCCCGAGGAGTCGTTCTCCTGACTCCACGAGGCTCCCTTCATGCGCGCATCGACCTGGGTCGTCTTGCTCGCGAGCACCCTGCTCGCGAGCACGGGCTGCATCATCTCTCCGCTCGAACATGGCTATACCGAGTGCGGAGACTTCGTGAGCGACGAACCCTGTCAGCCCGGCCAGTACTGCGTGGACGCGACGTTCAACACCTGCGAGCCCGGTTGCACCAGCGACGAGAACTGCGCGGACAATCAGGAGTGCGTCAAGGAGTACGGCGACTTCGTCGGCAACTGCCTCAATCGTTGCAGCCACTGCGACGGCGACGACTCCTGGTAGCGCGACCGCCGGCAATTCCTCTCACGGCACGCCGGCCTCCAGCATCTTCCAGCGGGCGTCGATCCATGCGCGCAGGAACTCCATTTCCTCGTCGTAGGAGTTGAAGTGGTCGCGCGACTGCCAGTTCGGGAAGTTGGTCTCACCATTCGTACCGGGTGAGCCGAAGACGACGTAGCTCGAGCGCCACCGGGCCCAATCGCGCCGCGCGGACGGGGCAATCTCTCGGACGTAACCCTCCACGAGTTCCTGGACCGCGTGCACGTTCAGTTCGTTGGACAAGAACGCCCGGTAGCGCGCATGCATCGCGCTGGAGAACGTCGGCTCCGCCAGCATGCGGGAGAACAGCAGGTTGTTGCTCGCAAACGTCTTCCATTCCTGGGGACTCGTCCGGGTGGTGTCGAAGTTCTGGCCAAACGAAGCATCCAGGTCCCACGGCAGGAAGCGCCAGACCTTCCCGGGCGAAGGGTCTCTCGCGTGGTACGCATTCTTCGAGTGGGAGTCCGTGCCCAGGATGAGCGTGTTGAAGATCCACCAATCCATGTAGTCGTGCAGGTCGGCGCGCCCTGCCAGCCCATCCCGGAAGCCCCCAGGGGGCGCGTCCGACGTGAAGGCGATGAGCGACGCGAGGGTGTCGAAGGAATGAGGCTGCCCCGCGGCGGGGAGGCCCTCTTCCTTGGCCAGTCCCTCGCCGAGCCAGGACTTGGCCAGGCCATCCCGCCGGAGGCGAGAGAAGTTCGCGTTGGCGTCCACGGCCTTGAACAGCTCTGCCTTCGAGGAGAGCCCCTGCCGCGCCAGCAGCCGTTTGTCCGCGTGGTCCGCCACCGTGTAGAGCCCCACGTAGCGATTGTTCGCATAGACAATCGCGCTGAACGCATGCAGGCGCAGGTGCCTCGGCGACATCCGCGCCCACAAGTCGAAGGCCAGGCGCGTGCGCAGGTATGAGTTGTCATTGAAGGTGGAGACCAGGACGATCCGCTTGCGGTCCGTGAAGTCATCCCCCATCACCGGCTCGGTGAAGAGCTGCTCGTCCGCGAACTTGAGCGTGAGGCTGCGCTTGGGGAACGCACTGGAGCTGGCGCCTCGGTACTTTGCCTCGATGTCATACCGCTTGCCTCGGTAGACGACCTGCGCCGTGCGGTATCCGCCCGCGGTCAGGCCCGCGGGACCGTACGAGAGGTGGATGACCGGCAGGCCGTACTCCTCCGTGTATGCCTGGGGGTCGACGATGCGCACGTTGCCCGGAGCGGACTCGTTCTCCGCCACGCCGATCTTCAGCGTGTCCGTCGCGCCCGAGTGAACCTCGTGCACCCGCAGCAGCCACACCGCGGCCTGATCCCGACCCGGGGTCCAGTGCAGCGTGCCGCTCGCGCCGTCGAACGTCGCGCCGGGGGGAAGGTTCTCCACCGAGAACGTGGGCACACCGTCCGCGCCGGCAGCGCACGACACCTGCGTCGTGAGCGATTCGCCCTCCAGGAGCCAGCGAGGAGGCCCCACGATGAGCGTGCAACTGGACGGGGTGCCGGCGTCGGTGAGCCCGCCATCGGCTTGCCCAGGAGTGTCTCCTGCGTCGGGCTGCTCGCCGCCTCCGTCGGAGACGCCAGCGGGCGGACCCGGCAGGGACTCGTCACCGGGCGGGTTCGTCGCGTGCGGCGACCCGCAGGCCACCCAACACAGACATGCCACGCCCAGACACCGCCATGCCCATCCGTCCACCCGCCCCGCCCCCTGGCGCCCGCTCCGGACGCACGGCATCAGCACTAAGCATCCGCGGCCTTGGGGCCAAGGTCGCCGGGCCCGAGCGCTGTCCACCCGTGGACGCGCACCGGTCGCGCGCACGCGCCTCGCGTGGAGTCCGCGACGGCGCGGCTCAGTACGACACGGTCAAGCCCCAGTTCAGACTGGAGTAGGTCTCTTCCGCGACGCCGCCTTGCGACCAGCCCGTGCGCGTCCCCTCGCCCTTGAACGTGTCTTGGAAGTGCGACAGGCGATAGTGGACCGCGTAGCCCAGCGGTCCCCAGATGTCGCCCGCGATCCCCAGCACCGCGTTCCAGCCGAAGCTGGACACGGACTCGCCATGGTCGCTCACCTCCAGGTGGATCCGTCCGTCGTCGTCCCCGCCCAGCCGCTTTCCCGGCTGCGCACCGAGGAAGAGGCCACCCGCGGCCTCGAGCCGGATGGAGCGGAAGAGCGGAACCGAGACGTCCACGCCGAGGGTCGGGAACACGCGATGCGTCCCCAGGAGCGGCGTCTCACTGCTCGCGTCCACGCTGAAGGCGCGCGAATGCAAACCGAAGCGCGTACCCACGTAGCCCGGCTGCGCGTTGGAGCCAAAGTTGAAGGAGTAGCGATACATCGCCTGCGCGGTGACGGCCGTATCGGTCGCGTCCACCTCGCGCTTGGGCGTCTGACCTGCCTCGCCTCGCAGCGTCACGCTCGTGGACGAGAAGCCGCGCTGGTACGCCAGCACCACGCCCAGCCCGCGCAGCGCCGAGTCCCAATGCGCCAGCGGGAGGACCTCCAGCTCGACATCGAACCCGAGGTACGGCACCGACGAGGAGAACGTCTCGGTGTCGCCCGTCTGCTCTTCGAGGGGCTTGCGATCGTACTCGCCACAGGACTTCACGCCGGGGCGCGCGCAGTACCGCCGCCACGTCGTCGTTCCCGCTACGAAGAGGCGCAGCATCGGCGGCCGGACACGCCGCGCGGACACCATCCCGCCCGAGCCCGAATCCTGCGTCAGTGCGTGCCTGGCGGCCAGCCAGGCCGAGGCCTCCGCCACATGCGCATCCAGGTGAGGCGCGCTGACCGACGCGATGGGCAGCGCCCCATCGGGAACGGCCACCGACTGCGCCGCGGCTGAACCTCCCACCCCCATCAGCGCGAGCACCACGCCCGTCCGAGCCCACCCGAGTCTGGAGTTCTTCATCGCCCGGGGAGGTTCACCCACCCCATGGCCGATGTCCAGGCGCGGGGCTCAGGCGTTGGCGACCGTCGTGACCGAGACGGCAGGAGGCGATTTCGACTCCAGCGCGGGGCGCTGCGCCAGCGCCGGCGCGAGGAAGTCACGACGGTAGATGCGCACCATGGCCATGAAGAGCGACGCGATGAGGGGCCCCACCAGCACCCCCATCATCCCGAACACCGCCAGCCCCCCGAACATGGAGAGGAAGACGAGCAGCGGATGCAGCGCCATGCGCGCGCCACACAGCTTCGGTCGGACGAAGTTGTCGATGCCACCCACGAGGAAGGTTCCCCACGCGAGCAGGAAGACCCCCTCGGTCACCCGGTGACAGAGCAGGAGCACCACGCCAATGGGGCCCCACACGAGCGCGGTGCCTCCCACGGGGAGCAGCGCCATGAAGACCATGGCCGCGCCCCACACGCCCGCATGCGGCACCCCCGCGACCATCAGCCCGATGAAGCCACAGGCCCCCTGCACCAGGGCCGTCACCGTGTTGCCGTAGATGATGGCGTAGGCCACGTCGCTGAACTCGCGCGAGAAGGCCTCGAAGTAGCGCGCCTCCATGGGCAAGAGCCGCGACACCTCCGCGACGAGCCGCCGCCCATCGAGGAAGAAGTAGTACATGGCCACCGTCATCAAGAAGAGGTCGATGACGAGTTCCGTGCCCGCGCTCACCACGTCCGCGAACAGCGCGGCGCCGCCGGTCACCACGGACATGAGCAGGCGCTCGGTCTCCGCGCCCTCTGGCTCCATGCGCAGATAGCGCCCCCATCCGGGAGGGAGGCTGTCGATGAACTGGTGGCGCAGATCCACCCGCTCCAGCAGCTCGCGCGCCTGCCCCACGACGTGGAACAGCTCGCGCGCCACCATCCAGCCCACCAGCAGCAGGGGCACGAGGATGAGCAGGAACACCGTCAGCGTGGACAAGGCCGCCGCCAGGGGTTTGCGACCCAACAGCCGCGCGCAGAGGCCGTCTTGGACCGGCATGAAGAGGACGACCAGGAAGCCGCCCAACAACACGGGCATCAAGAATGGCAGCAGAATTCGCGAGAACAGAAACAGCGCGAGTGCGAAGAGACCCGCGAAGATGATGTTTGACCACTGCTTCGATGCACCCTGCATCCGCGCCCACCCCATCCCGAAGCCCGCGCACCGCTGACCACCCGCCACAGAACTAGGGATGGCCGCGGGCCCCTGGAAGCCCACCGCCTGTCACTTGGAGGAAGCACCATGACTTCTGGACGTTTCGTTCTCGCCACCACCGTCGCGCTCAGCGCGCTGGGCGCCCTGCTCTCTGGCGCGGGCTGCGGCAATGAGGCCCCCTGCTCGGACTGCCCCGCGGTGGAGGGGCGCTACCAGCTCTCGTTCCCCGACGCGGGCGTCTCCAGCGACTGCACCAGCCTGGGCATCACCGGGCTGCCGCAGGGCGCGAACCTGGAGGTGAACCGCAACGGCAACAGCCTCACGGGGACGCTGGAGGGCGTGTCGCTCCTGGGCAGCGTCACGACGTCCGGGGGCTTCGCGCTCGGGGGAACCCACGCCAACGTGGATGCCGGCCGCACTGACACGCTCAACCTCGCGGGCCGGACCCAGCCGCTGGGCGCGGACGGCGGCATGGTGGGCTTGGAGGGAACGTTCACCGCCAACTACTCGAACTCGGGGACCGGAGGGCAGCGGACCTGCGCCCTCAACAGCCCCTTCACGGCGACCCGGCGGTGAGCCAGGGCCGCCGGGAGCGGCGCCAGGGCGAATTACTTCTTCTTCCCCTCGGCGGCGGCCTTCGCGGCCTCCTTCTGCTTCTTGATCCGCTTCTTCCAGTGCTGGCGGATCTTCATCTGCACGCGGCGGTGCTTGCTCTTGCTGTTGGCCATGTGGGTGGCTCCTGGTCTCCGAAATGGAGCAAAGGGGGGCTTACCTATCAGAACCCGGAGGCCTCCCGGAAGAGGAACCCTCTGACTCGTCCCCGGAGGGGGGGGCGGCGTCGGCTGGCGCATCCCCTGCCCGGGTGGCCTCCTCGGGCGCGGGACGGGTCGGGAATGGGATGCCCTCGGCCCCCCGGACGTTGGTGGGACGCGCCGCGGACACCGTCACTTCGCCCTCGCGATCCTCGTCGCTGGGGCGCTCCCGGGAGGCCGGGACGCTCGTCTGGTGGGGGCGCTTCTTCACCGAGGCGAAGATGGGGCGGCAGGCGTCCACGAAGCGGCGCACCTCGTCCAAGGGGAGCGCGGGCGAGTAGTTGCCGTTGGCCCCCGTCATGGGCGTGGCCATGCACATGGCGTTGAGGATGGCCTCCTCGGTGGCCTCCATGACCGCCTCGTAGAGGGGGTCCAGGCGCTGATCGAGGAGGATCTTCATCTTGTAGACCATCTTCTGGGTGCGCCTGGGGATGATGTTCGCGGTGGAGAAGCCCACGACAATCTCTCCGGAGCCGTGCGCCGCGTAGCTGCCCACGCGCCCGATGCCCAGGCCCACGCGCTTGCACAGGCGGTTGATTTGATGGCTCAGCAGCGGCGCGTCCGTGGCCACCACCGCGATGATGGAGCCGTAGGACTTGCCCCGGTGGGGCGTGCCCTTGAACTTCTCCACCAGCACCTCGCCCACCGGCAGGCCGCCCACGCGCAGGTTGTGCATCTTCCCGAAGTTGGACATGACGAGCACGCCCAGCGTGTAGCCCCCGAGCACCTCCGGCAGCTTGCGTGACGCGGTGCCGATGCCGCCCTTGAAGTCGCACGTCACCATGCCGGTGCCGCCGCCGACGTTGCCCTCCTCCACCGGGCCGGACGCCGCCTTGTTGATGGCCTCGAAGACGTGCTCCTCGCGCACGTGGCGCCCGGAGATGTCGTTGAGCCACGAGTCGTCGCACTCGCCGACCACGGGGATGATGACGTCGTGCTCGTCACCGATGCCGGGGTAGCGCTCCACCAGGTAGCGCGCCACGCCGTCGGACACGGCGCCCACCGCCATGGTGTTGGTGAGCAGGATGGGCGTCTCGATGAGGCCCCACTCCATGAGCTGCGTCATGCCGGAGACCTCGCCCGCGCCGTTGAGCACGAAGCCGCCTCCGCTCATCCGCTCCATGAAGATGTTGCCCAGGTTGGGCAGGATGGCGGTGACGCCCGTGCGCACGGGCCCGTAGCCGGGACGCAGCGGCCCATCCCCCTGGATGAGCGTGCAGTGCCCCACGAGCACGCCTTCCACATCCGTGATGGCGTTGTACTTCCCGGGCTTGAAGCGCCCCAGCGGCAGCCCCAGCTCCCGCGCGCGAACCCGCGGGCCGTTCTCTTCCGGTATGCGCACCATGCGCCGACCGTAATCGACCGCCCCCGAGGGTCAACCCCGTCCTTGCCCGACGGGCACGGCCAGCCCCTCCAGCAGGCGGCGCGTCTGCGTGCGAGCCAGCGTCTCCGCGGACTCGGGGCCTTGGTGGGCGGTGTCGAGCTGCCGGTCCACGAGCAGCGAGGCGAGCCCATGCACCTGCGACCACGCGGTGAGCGCCAGCGATGTCTGATCTCCGGCCCGCAGCAGCCCCGCGGCCTGCCCGGCCTCGATGCACCGCACCAGCAGGCAGAATGCATCCTCCCCTGTCTCGGAGGCCACGGGCTCGTGTGGCCGGGTGAAGTGCGGCCCGAACATCACCCGGAAGTGCGGCGGGTGGCGGACCGCGAAGAGCACATAGGCCTCGCCCGCCGCGGCGAGCTGCTCCAGCGGCCCTGACGCGCGCGCCATTCGCTCGCGCATCTCGCGCGCCATCGCGCGGTACCCTTCCGCCGCCACCGCCTCCAGCAGCGCCTCTTTGTCCGCGAAGTGACGGTAGGGCGCCGCGTGGGTGACGCCCGCCCGCCGCGCCACCTCTCGCAGGGTCAGCGCCGCGAACCCCTCCTCGGCGATGAGCGCCACCGCCGCGTCCACCAGCGCCTGGCGCAGGTCCCCATGGTGATAGCGAGACTTCTCGGGCCGCCCCGCCGCCTGTGTCCGTCCGCTTCGCGTCGCCAACGTCCGCGCCTCCCGCGCATGCCACTGCTCGACGTATGGGACCTAATCACTGTCCCCTTGAAGTTACCATCGTCAACATCAATGTTGACACCGACAACATGCAATGTTTACGGTGTCTACAACTTCCGCGAGGCACCGCTCGGGTGCCTTGCCTCACACGAGAGGCGCGCCACATGACGACCGCGACATCCTTGCAACCGACCGCGCAGTCCCTGGGTTGGCACCGGGCCTTCCGTGCGCTGCCTCGCGCGCACGGCTTCGAGCCACTGCGGGTAGAGGGACGCGTGCCCGAGGATCTGCGAGGCACGCTGTATCGCGTGGGCCCTTGGACGTTCGACGTGCAAGGGCGCCCGTTCCAGCACTGGTTCGACGGAGACGGCGGCATGCTGGGCGTGCGCTTCGGACCGGAGGGCGTGACGGGCGCGGCGAGGCTGATGGACACCCCCACCATGCTGGCGGAGCGGCGATCCGGTCGGCGGCGCTACGGCGCCTATGGCACGCCCACGCCCCTGCTGCACAAGCTGCGCAACGCGCGGAAGAACTCAGCGAACACGTCGGTCATGGCGTGGAACGGGCGGCTCTATGCGCTGTTCGAGCCGTGCCGTCCGGTCGAAGTGTCCCCCGAGGATCTCACCAGCCTGGGCGAGACGGACCTGGGCGGCGTGGTGGCGGAGAGCTTCTCCGCGCATCCCCACCGGGTGCCCTCACGGCGGACGACGTACAACTTCGGCGTGCGCTACGGCCGAGAGACGACGCTGGACCTCTTCGCCCTGCCCGACCAGGGGCCCGCGCGACTCATGGGCACGGTGAAGCTGCCGGGCGCCACCATGGTCCACGACTTCATCGCCACGGACCGCTACCTCATCTTCTTCTTGCCGGCGCTGCGCCTCGACGTGCTCCGGATGGTGCTCCGCGTGGGCTCGTTCGGGGGCAACCTCCGATGGAAGCCCGGCGTGGGCTCGGAAATCCTCGTGGTGCCCATCGATGACGTGGCGCACCCCGTGCGCATCCCCACCGACGCCTTCTACCAGTGGCACTTCGCCAACGCGTACGAAGAGGGTGAGCGGCTGGTGGTGGACTACGTGCACTACCCCGACTTCACGACGAACCAGTGGCTGGGCGAGCTGGCGAAGGGCCCCGCCACCACCCCGGCCCAAGGCCAGTTCCATCGAGCGGTCGTGGACCTGAAGGGCCGCCGCTTCCTCACCGAACAGCGCGCGGACATGAGCTGCGAGTTCCCCCGCGTCGCGCCGAGCGCGGTGGGCCGGCCCTACCAGAAGGCCTACGTCAGCATCCACACGACGGCCGAAGCGAGGCATGGACACTTCGACGGCGTGGCGAGCGTGGACGTTACGTCCGGGCGCACCACCGTGGCCGCGTTGGGCCCGGAGCAGTATCCCTCCGAGCCCGTCTTCGTGCCGCGCGCGGGCTCACGCGCGGAGGACGAAGGCTGGGTCCTCACCCAGGTGTACGACGCGCGAAGCGACACCTCGCACGTCGCGGTGCTGGATGCGCAGCGGCTCGAGGAGGGCCCGGTGGCGCGGTGCCACTTCGACCACGCCCTCCCCTTCACCTTCCACGGCGGCTTCGCGCCCGCGTGAGGCGCAAAGCCGCTCGGGTGACTCAGGCCTTCAGCTCGGGCCGCGCGACGAGCGGCTCGCCGTTGGTCGTGCCGCCGTGGTTCGACACGCTGGAGTGCGAACCGTGCTCCTCGATGCGCTGCGCCATCTTGTTGAGAGGCGGCGCCGGCGTTCCCGGGTGCTCGGTCTGGGCACGCCGCGCCTCCCGCTCTTTGTAGCGGCGGATGGCCGGGGCCATGATCTCCCCGATGAGCGTGCGGTAGTCCATGCCCGCGCCCGCCGCGATGAGCACCAGGTCGCTCCAGCCAGGCGTGAGGCCCGGCAGCGGGTTGCACTCGATGAAGTAGATGCGCCCCTTGTCGTCCATGCGGAAGTCGATGCGGGCCACATCGCGGCAGCCCAGCGCCATGAACGAGTTGCGCGCCGCCGTGCGCAGCTTCTCCAGCAGCGCGGGCTCCAGCTTCGCGGGCGCGTCGTAGCGGATGCGGTCCGTCCAATCGAGCTTGTGCTGGAAGCTGTAGACGGGGTTCTTCTCTTCCTTGTCCAGGAAGACGATCTCCATGGGCGGCAGCACGCGCGGGCGCCGCTCGCCCAACAAGCCCACCGTGAACTCACGCCCGCCGATGTACTCCTCGATGAGCGCGGGCTGCTGGTACTTGCCGGCGATCTCCTTCACCACGTCGCGCAGCTCCGCCTCGCTGTGGCAGACGCTCTTGGTGACGACGCCCTTGGAGCTGCCCTCCGCCACCGGCTTCACGATGAGCGGGAAGCTGGTGAACTCCTTGTTCAGCCGCTCCTTGCCGGTGACCATGAGCTGGAAGTTGGGCGTGAGGATGCCCGCCTGCCGGACAATCTTCTTCGCCAGCGCCTTGTCCAGCGCGAGCGACAGCGTCGCGGGGTCCGAGCCCGTGTAGGGGATGTCCAACAGCTCCAGCATCGCGGGCACCTGGCTCTCGCGATTGCGGCCCTTGAAGCCCTCGGCGATGTTGAAGACGATGTCCAGCGGCGTGCTGGAGAGCACCGTGGGCAGCTCCGCCGTGGCCTCCAGGTCGATGACCTCGTGGCCCCACGACGCGATGGCCTCGCGGATGGCCTGGAGCGTGTTGGGCGAGTCGTACTCGGCCTCGCTGTCCTCCACGGTCTCCGCCGTGGCGCTCGGCTTCACGCGCTTGACGTTGAAGCTGAACCCCACGCGCAGAGGCCCCGACTTGCGCGCGGGCTTGCCCTGGCGCCGCGCCGAGTCGCGGATCTTGTTCCGCTTGGCCGCGCTCTGGATGATCGAGTTGATCACCCCGTCCAGGTGCAGGCCCTCGAGCGCCGCCGCCGAGTAGATGCCGGCGCCCGGCTCCAGGCTGGGCAGCGCGTTGATTTCGAGGAAGTACGGCACGCCCGCGTCGGACAGGCGGAAGTCCAGGCGCCCCAGGTCGCGGCAGTCCAGCACCTGGAAGATCTTCTGCGCCATCTTGCGAACGTCCTCGGAGATCTTCGCGGAGATGTTCGCGGGCGCGCGCACCGTGACGGCCTTCTCGCGCTTCGTCTTCAGGTCGTAGTCGTAGATGGCGTACTTGCGCCCCGAGGCGGCCTCGGAGTCGATGACGTACTCCACGGGCGACAACACGCCGTCGTAGTCGTTGTCCACCGCGGCGAGGAACGGCACCGTGAGGTCGCGCCCGCTGATGTACTCCTCGACGAGCACGCCAGCTGGATACTTCTCCAGCGCGCGGGCCACCTTCTCGCGCACCGCCTCCAGCGTCTCCGCGACGGAGTCCTGGGTGATGCCCTTGGAGGAGCCCTCGAAGTTGGGCTTCACGATGACGGGGAAGCGCAGGTTCTCCGCCGTCAACTCACTGAGCTTCTCCACGTACTGCCAGCCCGGCGTGCGGATGCCGTGCTTGGAGAGGATGAGCTTGGTGAGCTGCTTGTCGAGCGTGAGCGCCAGCGCGTACGCGTCCGAGCCCGTGTACGCGAAGCCCAGCTCGTCGAAGAGGGCGGGATAGAAGGCCTCGCGGAAGCGACCGCGGCGGCCCTCGGCGGTGTTGAAGATGAGGTCGGGGCTGTAGGCCTCCAGCCGCGCGACGGTGCGCGAAGCGGGTCCGCTGACCTCGAAGCGCTCCAGGCGGTGGCCGAGCCGCTCGATGGCGGCGGCGAGCGCGTTCACCGTCTCCTGCGTGTCGAACTCCGCTTCCTCTTCCGAATCCGACAACCGGAGGTTGTACGTCAGCGCGATGCGCAAGGCTTCTCCCTTCCCACTTTCCTGACCGAGCGGCCGCGGCGAACCTTGGCCGCCGACATGAGTCGTCCCGGGGCGCGCTGATGCGCCACCGGGGTGCGGGCAGCAACGGTTGCGCCCGCGACAACCTTCCCATCCACCACCTGCGTCTGCGCCCACGTGTCGCCGAGCCGCCAACCGAGCGGATCCCTCAACACGCGCCACGCCTCCACGCCGCCCATCACCACGAAGCCCGCCGCCGCGGCCACCACGCCTTGCGGCGCCGGCATCATTCCAAGCAGCACGACGAGCGCGAGCGGCGCGTTGCGAAGCGTGCTGTCCCGATGCCTGGCAGCCGAGCGCGTGGGCAGGTGCATCACCTTCACGCCGAAGATGCGCTTGCCCACGCTCTGCCCCTGGAGCATCCCGTCCGCGAGCAGGAGGAAGAGCAGCGCGACCACCGCGCCCGCGGCGCCGCACACGACGTACAGGCCCCACGCCACGCCCACGTCCACCACGCGCGCGCAGACCCGCAGCCACACCGAGGCCTTCGGATACGGCGAGCCGGGGATGGAGTCTTCCTGGACGAGTCGCAGCGCGCGAGCCCCGCGGTTGGACGTCATCAGGGCGCGCTCCGGAACGGTGCTCACTCTTCGGGCTCCAGCATGAGGCCCTCCTCGACGGGGTCCGGTTCGTCCAGCCCCGCCAGCCGCGCCAGTCGCTCGCGCGCGCTCAGCGGATGAATCCGCGGCATGGCCACGTCTTCCGATTCCCCAGAAGGCTCGTTTGCCAGGCGGTGGGTCGCCAAGGGGTCGGTCGCCAGGAGGGCCGTGGGGCCACCCGTCTCCGACAGGCGCATCAGCCGGGCGCGCGCGGCGTCCTCGTCGTGCGTCGCGGCGGCACCTTCGCGGGTGAAGAAGACGAAGGCCATGGCGGGCCGCTTGGAGGCCTCTCGCATGGCGAACTGGACTCCGTCCAGGTTCCAGCCCTTCGCGGTCCACTCGTTGAGGGTGCGCTCGAGGGTGCCCTCCTCCACCGTGGAGAGTTCAACCACTTTGTACTGCAACTCTCTGGGGATGGAGACGACTGGGGCGCGGCCTCGGCGCTTCGGCGCGCTGCGAGGGCGTCTGGGCGGGGGCTTCGCCGGCTTGCGGCGAGGGCGCTTCTTCTTGGTGGGCATCGTGCTTCGCGCCATTTGGCCGCAAGCGCCGCGGCGGATCAAGCATCCCGCCACGGCGCGCATGCCGTGTGTTGCCTACAAGAGCTTCGCGGCTTCCAGCGCGTGGTAGGTGATGATGAGGTCCGCGCCCGCGCGGCGGATGGAGGTGAGGATCTCCATCATGAGGCGCTCGCCGTCCACCCAGCCGTTCTGCGCGGCGGCCTTCACCATCGAGTACTCGCCGGACACGTTGTAGGCGACCACCGGCAGGTCGAAGCGCTCGCGCACGGCGCGGATGACGTCCATGTAGGACAGGGCCGGCTTGACCATGATGAGGTCGGCGCCCTCCTCCACGTCCAGCGCGGTCTCCTTGAGGGCCTCGCGCACGTTGCCCGGGTCCATCTGGTAGCCCCGGCGGTCACCGAACTGGGGCGCGCTCTGGGCGGCCTCGCGGAACGGACCGTAGAAGCCCGAGGCGTACTTGGCGGAGTAGGCCATGATGGGCACCTCCGTCAGCTTGACTTCGTCCAGGGCCTTGCGAATGGCGCCGATGCGCCCGTCCATCATGTCCGAGGGCGCGATGATGTCCGCGCCGGCCTGGGCGCACGTGACGGACATCTGCGCCAGCAGCGGAAGCGTGGCGTCGTTGGCCACGTGCCCGCCCTCCAGCACCCCGCAGTGGCCATGGTCCGTGTACTCACAGAGGCACACGTCCGCGATGACCTGCAGCTCGGGGACGGCCGCTTTGATTTCCCGGATGGCGCGCTGGACGATGCCGTCGCGCGCGTAGGCCTGGGAGCCCTGGGCGTCCTTGTGGTCCGGGATGCCGAAGAGCAGCACGGAGGGAATCCCGAGCGCGTGCGCCCGCTTCGCCTCCGCGACGACGTGCTCCACGGAGAGGTTGAACACCCCTGGCATGGAGGCGATGGGGCGCCGCACGTCCCGACCTTCCACGACGAAGAGCGGGTAGATGAAGTCCGAGGGAGCGAGACGCGTCTCGCGAACCATGTCTCGGAGCGCGGCGGAGCGGCGGAGCCGACGGGGACGGTGGACGGGATAGGCCATGGCGGACGCGGTATAAACCGCTGGCGTCCGCGCTTCACGGTTTCCGTGGGGCCGCCCGCCCCCTCACCCCGCGACGGGCTTCCAGCTCTGCTGATGGCGGCGGTGATCGCGAACCATGCGCTCGGCGCGCCGCTCGGCGATGTCCGCTTCGTAGAGGGCTCGGGCGTAGCGCACGCGCGCCGCCTCGGTGCCGGCCGACAGCTCCCGCTCCGCATCCTTCAACTCACCACGAGCTTCCTGGAGCTGCTGTTCGGTCCGCTGTTCCCACGTCATCTCCGGGTCTCCTCCGTGCAACAGGTGTGGAGCGAGCCAATGCAGGGCGCGGACCAACAGTTTCAGTCCCCAGTCATCACGCCAATCCCCTGAAACGACGGGCTTTCGCGCTGCGGCAGGCACGAAGGGTGTGCGCAAAAGACTTCCCACGGGCGCGAATCCGTCCGCGCGCAGACGCCTTCGCAGCCCGCGGGCCGCAATCAATGCCGCACTCGGTCGTCTACAGTGCGACCGTGACAACCCGCCCCCCCGCCATCGAAGTGACAGGGCTGTGCAAGACCTACCGCCGAGCCTTCCGCCGCCAGGGCAGTGACGCCCTTCGCGGCGTGGATCTCACCGTTCCCGAAGGGAGCGCCTTCGGGCTCATCGGACCGAACGGCGCCGGCAAGACGACCTTCATCAAGAGCATCCTGGGCATCGTGCAGCCGACCGCGGGCACGATCCGCGTGCTGGGAGGCTCGCCCGAGGATCCGCGGATCCGCGCGCGCATCGGCTACCTCCCGGAGCGGCTGCACCTGCCGGGGAGCTGGACCGCGACGGCGTTCCTCGCGACGGTGTCTCGATTGAAGGGCCTTCAGCCGGACGCAGCCGCGCACCTGAAGCTCCTCGAGCGCGTGGGACTGGCCGAGGCGGCGGGACGCAAGATTGGCGGCTACTCGAAGGGCATGCGGCAGCGGCTGGGCCTGGCGACCGCGCTGCTCGGTTCGCCGGCGCTGCTGATCCTCGACGAGCCCACGGACGGCATCGACCCCATGGGTCGCGTGGAGGTGCGCCGCATCCTTCAGGAAGAGGTGCAGCGCGGCACCACCCTCTTCTTGAACTCGCACCTGCTGGCGGAGACGGAGCGGGTCTGTGATCGCGTGGCCATCCTCGCGCAGGGGCGCGTGGTGCGCGAGGGGCGCTTGGAGGACCTGGCGCGCGGCGCGGCGCGGTGGCAAGCGCGCTTCGCACCCGGCGCCGACGCGGGAGCACTGGAGGCAGCGGGGCTTCAGCGCGCGGAGACAGAGGGCCTGTTCCGCATCGACGCGGAGGGGCCGGCGACACTCAACGCGGTGCTGGACAAGGCCCGCGCGACAGGGGCATTCCTGGTGGAGCTGAAGCGAGAGGGCGCGGATCTGGAGGCGGTGCTGGTGGGTACGGTGGGGGTGGCGGCATGAAGCCCGTCCTGGGGATCGCGGCCTATGTGCTGCGCGAGGCGGCGTCGCGGAAGTTCATCCTCGCGTTCCTGGTGGGCATCACCCTGGTGCTCGCGGTGGTGGCGCTGAGCCTGCGCATCGAGGTCATCGATGGTGCGCTCGCGGCCACGCGGCTGTTTGGGGACGTGATTCCCACGAGCATCCGCGCGGTGGACGTGGCGCTCAGGCCCGTCTTCAAGGCCGCGGCGTTCATCGTGTTCTACGGGGGCATCGTCTTCGGCATCGTCGCGTGCTCGGACTTCGCGCCGGGGCTGCTGTCGCCGGGCCGCATCGAGCACCTGCTCGCCCTGCCCTTGCGCCGCTGGCACCTGCTGGCGGGGACCTTCCTCGGGGTGATGACGCTCGCGCTGGGTGGAACACTGTATGGCGCGGGCGGGCTGACGCTCATCTTCGGCGTGAAGACAGGATACTGGACGCTCGGGCCGCTCATCGCGGGGTTGCTCGCGTGCGTGGGCTTCGCGGCGGTGTACGCGGTGATGCTCACCACCGCGACGTTCGTGCGCAGCGCGGCCTTGTGCGCGGCGGCGGGCGGGCTGTTCCTCGTGGGAGGCATCATCGCGGGCTTCCGCCAGCAGATGTCGCGCTTCTTCGAGGCGGGCATCGGGCGCAACGCGTTCGAGGCCGTGACGCTGCTCTTGCCTCGGTTCTCCGCGCTCGCGATGGCGGCAGCGGACCTGGCGGCGTCCACGCCTCCGCAGATCCGCTCGCTGGGGCTGCTCCTGGTGGGAGTGTTCGTGTTCGGGCTGGGTGCCCTGGTGGTGGGGTTCTGGCGCTTCGAGGGAAAGGATTACTGAGATGGAAAACCATCGTCGGCGTTGGATCTGGGTGGGCCTCGCGGCGTTGCTGTTCATCCTGGCCGCGGTCCTCATGTTCACCGGCCAGGGTGACGATGCTGCGATCGCCCGAGAGCCGAACGTGGAGTTCCCGCGCCGGATGCGCTCCGAGGATCGGCTGCGCGCGGATCAGCGGCGCACGTACATCATGCCGGTGGACGCGGGCACGCGCGCGGAGGCGCCGCAGCGCCCGAGGGATCCGGTCCTCGCCGCGCTGCCGCGAGGAGAAGGCCACACCGCGGTGGTCATCGAGGCGAACGCCGTGCGCAACTCGCCGCTGGGTGAGCTGCTGATGGACTGCTTGATGCGCGATGGCGGCAAGCCCTTGGAAGAGTTCCGCCGGGTGAGCGGCCTGGATCCGCTCCAGGATCTGGATCGCGTGGTCATCACCGACGAGGGGCTCATCCTGTCAGGCAACTTCGCCAAGGCGCGCTTCAAGGAACTGCTGGGTGAGCGAACCTCGGCGGACTACGGCCAGGGCGCGCGGGTGTACGAGCCGGGCGAGATGAGCGTGCCGCTCGCGGACGGCGGGACGATGCGCGGGCAGATGGGCTCGTCGGTGGGAACCTGGAATGACCAGATGATGGTGGTGGGCCGCTCGTCGGACTCGGTGAAGGCCGTCATCGACCGGATGGAGGGACGCGGCTCGGACGAGCCTCCCGCCATCTCGGAGAGCAGCACGTACGGCGAGATGTACGGCGTGCTGGGCGTGGATCAGATGGCGAAGATCCTGGCCGCGGATCAGCCCGAGCTGGCGCAGCGCCTGCGTGACGTCGCGCAGAACGTGGAGCTGCACATGGACACGCGCTCGGATGTGGCGCTGGTGGCGGAGATCCGAGGCCCGGACGCCGAGAAGGTGACGGACCTGGGCAAGTCCCTGGGCGCGGCCCTGTCCGTGGCGCGGCTCAAGGCACAAGCCCAGGACGACAAGACACTGGCCCAGCTCATGGACTTCGCCCGCGTGGAGCCGGACGGCAACTCGTTCAAGCTGGAGATGGCGGTGCCAATTGACGTGATTCGCGATCGGCTCGCCTGGTGCCGTCAGGCACCGGACACCTCGGATGCTGGCAAGTAGCCCTCGTCCGCCTGGAAACTGAACGGGCCAGCCGCTGGCCCCTCGCATTCTCCTCGTCGGGATGAGTCCGCTCTGACACACTCGGGCTCGCCTCTGCGTGCCCGCTTCGATGGCTCGCTTTCGCAAGGAGCGTCATCGATGGCAGGACGGGTGGAACGGATTGCGCCGCTCCTATTCGGGTCGGGACTGTGTTCGCTCGTCTACCAGACGGTGTGGCTGCGCGAGTTCCGGCTCATCTTCGGAGCCTCCACGGCGGCCTCGGCCGCGGTGCTCGCCATCTTCATGGGCGGGCTCGGCCTGGGCGGTGCCCTGCTGGGGGCGCGCGCGGATCGCCATGAGCGCCCGCTGACGTTCTACGCGAACCTGGAGCTGCTCGTCGCCGCGACCGCGGCGGTCAGCCCGTTCCTCGTCATGCTCGCCCGCGCCGCGTATGTCGGCATGGGGGGCACGCCGAACCTGGGCATGGGACTGGGCACCGTCGTGCGGTTGGTGCTGTCCGCGCTGGTGCTCGCCGCGCCCACCGTGTTGATGGGGGGCACGCTGCCCGCCGCCGCGCGCGCGGTCGGCTCGGACGCGGATCCTCAGCGCCGACACCTCGCCATCCTGTACGGCGTCAACACGCTGGGCGCGGTGACGGGCGCGGCGCTCGCGACCTTCGCGCTGCTGGAGATCTTCGGCAATCGGACCACGCTCTGGCTCGCGTGTCTGGTCAACGCGCTCGTCGCGGTCATCGCGCGCTCGGTGAGTCGCACGCTCGGGCCCGCGGACGCGGCGACTCCGGCCCCCGCATCGACGACCGCCGTGGCGCCCCTGCCCTCCCGCGGCTTCGTCCTGGTGGCCGCGGCAGTGACTGGCTTCGCGTTCCTGCTGATGGAGCTGGTCTGGTACCGCATGTTGGGGCCGCTGCTCGGCGGCACGACGTTCACCTTCGGCCTCATCCTGGCGCTCGCCCTGCTGGGCATGGGGCTGGGCGGCGCGGCCTACGCCTGGGGCTTCCGCCATCGAAGCGCCACGCTGTCCGGCTTCGCGCTGACGTGCGCGGCCGAGGCGGCGCTCATCGCCCTCCCCTTCGCGCTGGGCGACAGGCTCGCGGTCATCGCCGCGCTGCTGCGGCCCCTGGGCGGCATGGGCTTTGGCGGCATGGTGTTGGGATGGACGCTCGTCACGGCCGTGGTGGTGCTGCCCGCGGCCTTCGTGGCGGGCGTGCAGTTTCCGCTCCTGCTCGCGCTCATGGGGCGCGGCGGGCACGAGGTCGGTCAGCAGGTGGGACGCGTCTACGCGTGGAACACCGCGGGCGCCATCGTCGGCTCACTGGGCGGCGGGTTCGGCATCCTGCCGCTGATCACCGCGCCGGTGACGTGGCAGCTCGTGGCCGGGATCCTCACGGCGCTCGGGCTGGGTTCATCGCTGCTCGCGTTCCGTACGGATCGCGCGCGCGGCGCACTCCTGATGCCCTTGGCCACGGGCGTCCTCACGGTGATGCTGCTGTCCGCGCAGGGCCCCACCGCGGCGTGGCGGCATGGGGGAGTGGGCGCGGGCCGCTCGGGACTGCATGAGCCGCACCTCAATGAAATCCAAGCGTGGCTCCGCTACAACGCGCGCGGCACCGTCTGGGAGCGCGAGGGCGTGGAGAGCAGCGTCGCGCTGGATGGCTCCAACGGCCTGAGCTTCATCATCAACGGCAAGGCCGACGGCAACAGCATTGGCGACGCGCCCACGCAGGTGATGAGCGGCTTGCTCGGGGCGCTGTTGCATCCGGATCCGCGCGCGGCGCTCGTCATTGGGCTGGGCACCGGGAGCACGGCGGGCTGGCTCGGCGCCGTGCCCAGCATCGAGCGCGTGGACGCGGTGGAGATCGAACCCGCCATCCTCGACGTCGCGCGCCAGTGCCACGACGTCAACCACGCGGTGATGGATGATCCGAAGGTGCACGTCTCCATCGCCGACGCGCGCGAGGTGCTGTTGACCTCACGTCAGCGCTACGACATCATCTTCTCCGAGCCCTCCAATCCCTACCGCGCCGGCATCTCCAGCCTCTTCACCCGCGACTTCTACCGGGTGGTGAAGGAGCGGCTCGCGGAGGGCGGCTACTTCCTCCAGTGGCTGCAGGCCTACGAGGTGGACGCGCTCACCGTGCAGAGTGTCTACGCCACGCTCAGCTCCGAGTTCGAGTCCGTGGAGACGTGGCAGCTCCACCACGGAGATCTGCTGCTCGTGGCCACACGCAAGCCCGTGACGCATGACGTGGCTCGATTGCGCGCGCGGCTCGCCGAGGAGCCCTATCTCACGGCCACGCGCTCCATCTGGCGCACGGACGAAGTCGAGGGCGTGCTCGCGCACTTCATCGCCTCGCCCGAGTTCACCCGCCACGTGGCGGAGGACAACGCCTCGCTCACCAACACGGACGACCTGTCGTCCATGGAGTTCGCGCTCGCACGGAGCCTGGGGCGGGAGACGGGGTTCTCGGCGGGCTCGCTCTGGGAGGCGTCACGAAGGCTCGGCACGGACCGCCCCGGGCTCGCGGGAGGCGAGGCGGACTGGGGCCGCGTGGAACAGCTCCGCCTGTGGAACGACGTGCCTGCGCCGGGCGGTGAGGCTGCCGAGGCCTCCGCACTGCGGCTTCGCGAGGCCTTCGTGCGCGCCGTGGAGACCCGAGACTTCGCGCGGGCTCGACAGCTGTGGATCCAGGGGGGGTGGGCTCCCCATGGCCCGCGCGAACAGGTCGCCGTGGCGCAGGCGCTGGCCGCATCCGGAGATGAGCAGGCGATGCCATTCATCGCCACCCTGCGCGCCACGCTTCCCGTCGAAGCGGACCTCCTCGAAGGGCTGCTGCGGATCCGCCAGCACCGTGCCGAAGATGCCGCCGCGCTGCTGGAGCGCGCCTTCACGGGGCTTCACGCCACGCCGTGGCCTCCGCGAGAGCTGACCTCGCTGTTGCTGGATGCAGTCCCGAGCATCGCCAGGCAGGACCGAGTCCTCGGACGACGGCTGTACGAGGTGCTCCGCAAGCCCTTCGCGGCGGCGTCCTTGTCGCAGGCCCGCGAGGACACGCGCCTCGCGCTGGCCCGCGTGGTGGACTGGCCGGGGCTCTGCGTCGATGCGCTCTCCGCGATGGAGCCGCATGTGCCGTGGGATGCGGAGACACTGGAGGGCCGACGCCAGTGCTACACCGCAGCGAGCCACCCGCTCGCCACGCGCGCGGCGCAGGAGCTGGAGGAGTTCGTGGCACAGGCTCCCATGCCGTTCCTCGGCGGTGAGTTCTCCCCGCCTGCCCCACCGGCACGTTCCGACGTGGCGGGCACGCCCGTGCGCTAGGACTCAGACCGAGCCCGGAGTGCCACTCAGCAGCGAGGCGGTCTCATCCAGCAAGGAGCGCATGCGCTCGGCGGCAGTGCCTTCTCGCACGAGCGTGACGCCCTGCCCCGCCCACAGCGCCAGGAAGCGCGCATCGCCCACGCGAGCGGCCGCACGACGCAGCGGAGTCGTGAGCCCGTGTTGATACGGAAAGGGCAACACCGCTTCGCTGCCTTCGAGCGCGGCGGAGAAGTCGTTGACAATGCCACGGGCCGGGCGACCCGAGAACGCCCGTGTGATTCGGGTGGCTCCCGCGGAGGCCGTGCGAAGCGCCGCACGATGTGTCGCGCTCGTCCCCGCCTCGGGGCACAGCATGAACGCGGTTCCTAGCTGCACGCCGCTCGCGCCGAGCCAGCGCGCCGCGACGATCCCGCGTCCATCCATGATGCCTCCGCTCGCGATGATCGGCAGTCGCACCGCATCGACGAGTTGTGGGACAAGCGCCATCGTGCCGATCACCCCACCCTCGAAAGGTCCTGAGAACGTGCCTCGGTGACCGCCGGCCTCGGCGCCCTGGGCCACGATGAGATCCACGCCCGCGGCCTCCAACAAGCGCCCCTCCTCCACGTTCGTCGCGGTGCCCGCCAGCAAGACACCGCGAGCGCGAAAGGACTCCAGCACCCGCGCGGACGGAATGCCGAACGTGAAGCTGAAGACCGTGGGCGCGCATGCGAGCACGGCCTCGGCTTGAGCTTCGAAGTCCGGCAACGGCGAGGCCGTTGGCGCAACAGGTGGAGGCAGCCCGAGCTGCGCGTGGTACCGCGCCAGCTGCTCCAGCATGGGCGCCGCATTCGAGGGCGGCGGCGGCGCGGCCACGGGCGCGAACAAGTTGATGGCGAAGGGTCGCGAGGTCAGCGCTCGCAAGGCGCGCGCCTGCTGAACAATCTCATCGGGCGATTGATACGCCACGGCGAGCGAGCCCAGCCCCCCCGCGTTCGAGACCGCCGCCGCCAATTCGGGAGTGCCCGGGCCTCCCGACATGGGCGCCAGGAGGAGTGATTGCTCCACGCCGAGCCGTACCGCGAGCCGATGCCAGCCGCTTGCATCCGTCACGTTCCCTCTCCTCGGTCCGGACGCGCCGTGCCACTCGGCAGTCCGAGCACACGTGACACTAGCCAGCACCACCCCGCCGCGCCGTGGGCTCGCACGCCTTGCGTCAACCCGACGATTCCGCCCGAGAAGTCGGCCTCATCCCCCGTAGGGAGACGACCCTGGCTCCAGGAACAGCAGGCCCGCGGGGACGCGGGGCTCCACCGAGAGCGTTCGCGGAGGCAGCGTGTCCTGCGCCTCCATCACCGCGCGCACTTCCCACAGCGGTGGAGGATTGAGCGCGAAGCCCGCTTGGAACGTACCGGACTCCACCCCTTGCACGAGCGACTCCAGCCCCTGCACCGGGAACACCTGTGGATGCCCCGCGGCCTCCGGATCACGAATCCCGAGCACCGTGCGGAGCACCAGCGCGTTGAGCAGCGCCAGGTCCAGACTGCGCAGCGTGGGACTGCGCGGCGCGCCCTTCAGATGCGCCAGGTCCAGCCCCTGTCTGAATCGCAAGATGTGCCCGCGCCCGCCGGGCAGCACCAACACCACCGCGTGCTGTCCTCGGACGAGCGTGGCCAATCGCTCTCGCGCGGAGTTGAGCCCTTGCGCGGTGGTCAACGACTCCTCCAGTTCGGTCACGCGCGCGTACGCGGACACCAGCTTGAGGAACGTGTCTTCATCGAACGTGGACAGTCCCTTCAGCGCGCGATGAACGGGGCGCAGCTCCAGCCCTGGCTCCGACAGCGACACCACGGCCGCCAGCGAGAGGCCTTGCTCATTGAGCGCGGCCAAGGGCCTCAGCGGCGCACCGTCCAACACATCCTGCAAGCGCTTGGATACCGGCGAGGGCTCGATGCGCCGCAGCGTCACCGGCGCGCCGTCGTACTGGCCCTGCCAGACGATGATGCCGCGCTCGGCGGCCTCGGCGAGCAAGTCGCGCAGCACGCCGTGGTCATCCGCCACCAGCGTGAGCGCCGGCTCGACCTCCCAGGCGCGCGGACGATACGGCTCGTACTCCAGGGGCATGGCCGCGTCGGGCTTCAGCCCTCCGAGCAGGTAGCGCACGGGTGGCCCGCCCAGCTTGCCGGCCAGCCCATGCAGCTCCACCACGTAGAGCGAGGGGCGCGAATCGCGCAGCACCGCGCCGGAGTCGCGCAGGCGCTTCAGCTCGCTCGTGGGGTTGGCGGCGTCCACCAGCGGCCTGACGCGCGTGGGGACTGGCGCCGCGTTGTCCCGGGGCACCCCGCCTCCGGATTCGAGGGAGTGCTCCAGCGGGGCGACGAGGGCCGTGAAGGGCAGGACGCGTGCCATGTCAGCGGGAAGAGTGATACCGCCCCACCGCTCGCGCCACGGCGCCCGCCCGGCCGCTTCGTGGCCCGTCTACCACCAGACGCTGGTGTAGCGCCGCTCCTTGCTGGAGGAATGCCCACCGCGCCCAAGCGACGAGTGGTCCACGCTCTCCTCCCACAACAGGCTCACCGTGGTGATGGCCCCCGCGGAACCGAGGAACGACAGGACATACGGCGTGGACTGATCGAACCCACCCAGCACCAGTCCGGAGATGAGCAGCACCGCGGCGCCCACGCCCGCTCCGAACATGTCGGCGCGCAATATCTGCGATGGCGTCGGGTCATAACGCATGGTCGCCAACGCCAGCGCGCCAGCACCGATGCCCGGGGCAATCAGCAAGGTGTCCTTCCACGTCTTGCCGGACACCCGCGTGCCAGAGAAGTTGATGATGGCCAACAGCAGCGCGCTGTACGCCAGGCCCCAGCCCGCACCGGACGCCACGAGCAGGCCGTCATCCAGCGGCATCTGCCCGCCGCCGAGTCCCGCGGTGAGCCACGCCCCCAGCTCTGCGCCGATGAACGACGACCACGTCAGGACTCCCGCGTCCTGCGTCACCAGGTCCATGAAGCCCGCGGCGAACATGGCGCCCACGAACGAATTGGCGATGCCGAAGTCCGCCATCGGCTTGTCCACCCAGTGGTTGAACTGCCACCAGGCTGACGCACCAAAGCCCAGGCCGGCGCCGATCAACGTGCCCGCCAACATCGCCTCGCGCGAGCTGCGATCGAAGTTGAAGTCCTTCGCGAACGCCTGCGTGAAGAACCCGCCCAGCGCCCCCATGGTCGTGTGGTGCAGGACAAACGTCATGCTGCCCGGGCCGGAGAGGAACGGGCCCTGACGCGGACGGCCATCCAGCATCATCCCCGAGTCCTCGGGCGGAGACACATCGGCCGCGCTCAGCGTCGACGGCGCGCGAGTGTCCGGCTGCGTCAGCGACCCTGACGGCGCGCGAGTGTCCGGCTGCGTCAGCGACCCTGACTGCGGGCGCCCCGAGTCCGGCTCGGCCGCGCGGGTGGGCGCATCGGGCGTCGTCGGCGCGGGCTCCGAGGGCTGCGCGAAGCCGGAACGAGGCTCCGTGGCCGAGTCTGGCGCGGGCGCACCCACCTCGGGCTGCGGCGCGGCGGCATCACCCGGCAGAGGCTGGGTGCGCGGGTCCGACTCGGGCGACTGCGCGGTCGACTGCGGGGCCGCGTACACCGGCGGTGACGCGGGCGACACGGGTGGGTACGGCGACTGTCCACGGGCGAGCCCCGGCAGGGTCAGCGCCACCATGAGGACGGCGGTGGGGAGGCTCCAGGTTCTCAGAAGTGACACGCGATGGACTCCTTGGGTCCGACCGCGGCCGAGAAGACCACAACCCAGCAATGTCCGCTGGTTTTCTGTGCATGTCGCGAAGGACGCGGTTCGCCGGGGCCCGACGGGCGGCGTCACGCCCATCCGCCCGAGATGCCTGTCCGCGAGCCAACGGACCTGACACGTTGTTCAACTCGGCGCGACTTCTTCCGCAACGCGGTTGGCTCGCCGGCATCTTCGGGCGCAATGCCCTCTGGCTTCTCATGGTCCGAACTGGGTGTGGACTCCGCTCGCATTCACGTCATCAAGGAAGCGGAGCTGCCCTCCGGCCGCCGAGAGTTCGTCTTGTACTGGTGCATGGTGAACCACCGCGCGGAGGAGAACCACGCGCTCGATGCGGCGCTCGCGCTGGGCAATCACCTGGGCCTGCCCGTGGTCGTCTATCTCGCGCTGCGACCGGACTACCCCCATGCCTCGGAGCGGCTGCATGCCTGGGCCCTGGAGGGAATGAGCGACGTCGCGGCCGGCTGCGCGTCGCGTGGCGTGCCCTGCTGGACAGAGCTGCCGCGCACGACCGATGCGCACGTCGCTCGGCTGGCGGAGCTGGGGCGGCGCGCGGCCATCATCGTGTCGGATCTCTTCCCCACCTTCATCATCCCCGGGCACCTGCACGGCGCCGCGCGCGCGGTGCAGGTGCCAATCATCGCGGTGGATGCGTCATGCGTGGTGCCCATGCAGCGCGTGGCCACGCTCCAGGCGGGCGCGTACACCCTGCGCCCCAAGCTCCAGAAGCTCTGGCCTGAGTACCTGGGCCGCATCCTCCCCGCGCGCAAGCCCAAGGTCTCCGGGCATCGCCTGCATCCCGAGTTCGAGCCAGACGATGCGCGCGAGGCGCGAGAAGCCCTGGGCACGTTCGACATCGACCACGACGTGAAGCCGCTCGCCGAGCGCGGCGGACGCAAGGCGGGACTCGATGCGCTGCGCACGTTCCTCCAGTCCCGCTTGGAGGGCTACGACACGCAACGCAATGATCCGGGCCACTCCCACCAGTCCAACCTCTCGCCCTTCTTCCACTGGGGCAACCTGTTCGCGGGCGAGGCCGCGCGGGCCGCCATCCGAGCGCGCGGCACGGATCATCCCGCGGTGCGCAGCTTCCTGGAGGAGCTGCTCGTGCGTCGGGAGCTGGGCTTCAACTACTGCCTGCACACGCCCGTGAAACGGCAGCTCTCCGTGGAGTCCCTGCCCGCCTGGGCGCGCGACACGCTCACCGTGCACCAGCAGGATCGCCGCGAGCACCTCTACACCCGGGAGGACCTGGATGCGGCGCGCACCGCGGACGGCCTGTGGAACGCGGCCCAACGTGAGCTGCGCGAGCGCGGACGCATCCACAACTACCTGCGCATGCTCTGGGGCAAGAAGATCCTCGAGTGGAGCCCCACTCCGCAGCAGGCGCTGGAGCACATCGCCTGGCTGAACGACAAGTACGCGGTGGACGGGAGAGATCCCGCGAGCGTGGCCAACTTCATGTGGGTGCTCGGGCTCCATGATCGCCCCTTCCAGGAGCGCAAGGTGCTGGGCAAGGTGCGGCCCATGAGCTCGCTGCGCACGGCGGACAAGTACGACCTGGGGCCCTATCTGGCGCGATGGGCGCGCCCGGAGGATGCGCCCGTGAAAATCAAGCGCGTCCGCAGGATGGCAGCGGACTGAGCTGGGCTGTTGACTTCCGCCCCTCCACCAGCGAGACGGCGGATCCCTTCCCGCGCGAAGGCGCAGTCATGCGCGGGGCAAGCCATCCGGAATCAGGAGCCATGCCATGGGCACGATGAAGTTCGAGGTCCCCCACACCCTCCCGAAGGACGAGGTTCGCAAGCGCGTCGAGCAGCTGCTCCAGTACTGGGGCACCAAGTACGGCGTGAAGGCGGACTGGCAGGGCGAAGGGGCCAAGCTGGCCGGCAAGGTGATGGGCATCCAGCTGGACGCCAGCTTCGTCATCACCGACAACGCCGTGCAGGGCGAGGGCACGGACCCGGGCATGCTGCTGCGCAGCAAGGCCAAGTCGTACCTGCAGGAGAAGTTCGCCTCCGTGCTGGATCCGAAGCAGTCGTTGGATCAGGTGAAGCGCACGCTGGGCTGACGCTTCAGTTCGGCGGCTGTTCCTCCAGCGCGGCCAGCGCATAGCGGGCCGCGCGGGAGATGGCGTCCGCCGAGTCAGGCATCTCCGGGTAGTGCCCGGCCAGCGGGCGCTGCGGATACTTCAGCTGGGCAATCGCGTTGCGGTAGCTGCGCCGCGAGCCCTCGAAGTCCTTCGTGCGCTCCTGCACCTGCGCGAGCAGGTAATGGCCAATCGCCAGCGTGGGCTCCAGGAAGAGCGCCTTGCTCAGCTCCGAGCGCGCCTCCCCGAGGTTCCCCGCCTGCATCGCCGCCACGCCGCCGAAGACGCGTGCCTCCACGCAGAGCGGCTCGCGCTGGAGCGCCTGACCGAAGGCCTCGCGCGCCTCGGGGATGCGCCCGGTGAGCGAGAACAGGTTGCCCAAGGTCAACAGCGCATCCAGGTCGCTGGGCTCATCCACCAGGAGGCGCTGCACGCCCGCGATGGCCGCCGCGAAGTCTCCCTGCGCCATCTTCCGCACCGCGACGGCGAGCCGCTCCGCGGGAGGCATCAAGCTCGGCCAGGCCGGCACCTCGCTCGACGGCCGCTGAACACCCTCGGGCTTCGCGGCGCCGATGGCCGGGAACTCGCCACTGACGCGGACAGGGACTGGATCCGCGCCCGCGGAACGTGGCCGAGACGTGTCGACGCCCACCGCGGGCAACCCCGAAGCGGACTTCGGAGAGTTCCCCACCGTGGGGATCTCCGACGTCGTGCGCGGGCGGTCCCAGCTCGCGCGGGCACTGCGGACATCCGCGCGAATCTTCGCCGCGGCCGCGGCGTTGGCTTGAAGCCGCTCGCGCAGCTCGGCCGCGAAGGACTCGGGGCTGGGGGCCCGGCGAGCACCCGGCTCATCAGGACGGCCGTACGCCGCGGTCGTCAACGGAGGCGGACGCGGGCGATCCTGCAGCGGGCGTCGGTAGACGAACGAGCCCTCGACCTCGATCATGTCGAAGCGGTCGTAGACCTTGAACAGGCTCTCCGAGTACCCGAGGAAGAGCAGTCCACCGGGTCGCAGCGCGCTGAGGAAGCGGTCCATCAGCGCGCGGATGGTGGGCAGGTCGAAGTAGATGATGACGTTGCGGCAGAGGATGAGGTCCAACGAGCCGGGCGCCACCTTGTCGAACACGGGCACGGCCAGGTTCTGACCATCGAAGCGGATGTACTCACGCAGGGTGGCCAGGGCCTCGACACCGTCATCCACGGGACGGAAGAAGCGCTGGAGGCGCTCGGCGCTGATGCTGATGGCGCGGCGCTGCGAGAAGCGGCCCTGTTGCGCGGCCTCGACCGCCGCGAGGTTCAGGTCGGTGGCCCACAGGTCCACCTCCACCGCCAGCGCGCCCAGCTCCGCCAGCACCATCGCCACGCTGTAGGGCTCCTCACCCGTGGCGCAGCCCGCGGACCAGACAGACACCCGGCGCATCTCTCGGCGCGCCCGGGCCAGCAGCTCCGGCAGCACGCTCTTCTCCAGCGCGCGGAACTGCTTGGCGTCGCGGAAGAACTCGGTGTGCCCCACCGTCACCAGCGGCAACAGCGCGCGCAGCTCCTCTTCGCCGTGCGTCCCCGTGAGCAGCCGGATGTACTTGTCCGGATCCTCCAGCCCCACCACGGGCATGCGCGTGGACATCGCCAACCGGAGGCTGTGGAAGCCATCCAAGGTGATCTTCAGGCCGGCCCGCTCCAAGAGGAGCGCAGCAAGCTGCTGGAGCACCTTGTTGCTGAAGGTCAGCACGCATCCACCCACTGCACCAGCGTCGGTCCAATTCGGTCGAGCGGAAGCACCTCCTCCGCCGCCCCGAGCTGCACAGCCTCTCGGGGCATGCCATACACGACACAGGTGGACTCGTCTTGGGCAATGGTACGCCCGCCGCGCTCGCGAATCTCCTTGAGGCCCCGGGCGCCGTCGCGCCCCATGCCGGTCATGATGACGCCAATACACCGAGGCCCGAAGGCCTCGGCGGCGGAGGTGAGCAACATGTCGCACGACGGACGGAAACCCCGCAGCGGCGGCCCGGCGTCCAGCTCCAGCCGTCCGTCCGGACGCACCAGCAGGTGCCCACCCGAGGGCGCGATGTAGACCGTCCCCGGCTCCATCATCGCCTCATGCGTGGCCTCTCGGACCCGCAGTGCCGTCTCCGAGGCCAACCAGTGCGCCAGCCCCTCCGTGAAGCCTTCGCTGATGTGCTGGCAGTAGGCGATGGGCGCGGGGAAGCCGCGCGGAATCATCCGCAGCACCTGCGCCACCGCCTTGGGCCCCCCCAGCGACGCGGCGAGCGCGACCACCGGAAACGGCGCGGAGGGTCCCTCCACCACGCCCGAGGCGCGGCGCACGGACAGCCCATGCGTGGCGCGAGGCACCTTCACCTGCGCCAGCATGACGAGCTTGCGCCCCACCGAGCCCCAGAACTCCACCGCGGGCTGGACCGGGCGCTCCACCACGTCGAGGGCCCCCAGGGCCAGGGCCTGGAACGCGTCCTGCCCCGAGAGCGCCCCGGGATGCAGCGCGAGGATGGGCACGGGGCGCTCGGCCATGATGCGCTCGATGGCGCCCAGCGCGTCCCGCACGCTCAGGTCCACCACCACCACGTCCGGGAAGTGGCGCTGCACGGCGGCCGCGGCCGCCCCGAAGTCGCTCTCCGGGGGGCCTACCTGGACGAGTGACTCGCTGTCGAAGAGGCCGCGCGCCAACGGGCGCACTCCCCTGCCGACCATGAGCACCCGATACGCCAGCCCTGTTGCCGCCGTGCCGCCCGCCAAACGTCGCTCCTCAAGTCAGTCTGTCGATGGACTGCGCGAGGCTCTCCACGCCCAGCTCGCCCTTGACCAGGTACGCATCCGCGCCCGCGTCCAGTCCTCGACGCTTGTCCTCGGGCGAGGCGAGCGACGAGAGGATGATGACCGGAATCCGGGCCACGGAAGGCGTGGACTTCAGGCGCCGTGTCAACGAGAAGCCATCCAGCTTGGGCATCTGCACGTCGGTGAGGATGAGGTCGTACGAGTTGGTCTGGACCTTCGCGTAGGCCTCCTCGCCGTCCTGGGCCTCTTCCACGACGTGGCCCAGCGCCTTCACGAGCGCGCCCTCGGTGGCGCGAGCGATGGGCGAGTCATCCACCAAGAGCACGCGCAGCCGCCGCGTCGTGGGGGCCTGGGTGACGGGCCGCGCCATGCGGCGCACCTCCGTCATGATGTCCGGCACGTGCAGCAGCACGGCGATGCGCCCATCCTCCAGCGCCGCCGTGCCCGCGATGAACGGCGCGCCCTTGAGGAACTCGCCGCCGCAGGGCTTCACCGCCACCTCGCGCTCATCCACGAAGCCGTCCACCACCAGGGCCGCGTGGTCCTCGCCGTGGCGGACCACCACGGCCGGAGGACGGTCGAACCGGTTGCCACCATTGAGACCCAGCAGCGGCCCCAGCGCGACGAGCGCCGTGGGCTTGCCGCGATGACGAACCGCCAGCGTTCCGAAGACCTCCAGCCGGTCCTCGGGCTTCACGCGCATCACGGCTTCCACGTCCGCGGCGGGCATGCCGTAGACGTCGTCGCCCAGGCGCACGAGCAGCACCTTCATCAACGCCAGCGACTGAGGCAGCCGCAGGGTGACGGACGTGCCGCGCCCCTGACGGCTGGAGACCGCCACGGATCCACCGAGCGTCTCCACCTTGCGCTTCACCACGTCCATGCCCACGCCGCGGCCGGACAGCTCGCTGACCTGCTCCCGCGTGGAGAAGCCTGGACGGAAGATGAGTTCGACGGCCTCGCGCTCGGACATGGCGGCGGCCTGTACGGCGGAGATCAGCTTCTTGCCCACCGCCACCTGCTTCAGGCGCTCCGGGTCGATGCCGCGCCCGTCGTCCTCCACCTCGATGTGGAGCATGTCGCCATCCACGCGCACGCGGATGCGCACGCGCCCCGTGGCGGGCTTGCCGAGCTGCTGGCGGAAGTCCGGGGACTCCAAACCGTGGTCCACGGCGTTGCGCAGCAGATGGACCAGCGCATCGCGGACATCGGCGAGCATGGAACGATCCACGCCGATGTCCGCGTTCTCGATGACGAGGTCGACCTCCTTGTTCTGCGTCTTCGCGATGTCGCGCACGGCGCGAGGGAACGCATCGAAGACGGTGGAGAGCGGCACGAGCCGCGCCTCGGCGACATGGTCCGCCAGCTGGGCCAGGTTGCCGTGCAGCGTGTTGATGCCGTCACCGTTGCGGCGCACGAAGCGGAACGCATCGTCGCGCAGCATGTGGAGGTCGGCCTCCACGCGCTCCAGCTCGGTGCGCACCTCGTTCGGGATCTCCACGCGGTCAGCCAGGCGCAGGAAGCGATCTCCCAGCCGGCTGAAGCGCTCGAACAGCCCCGCCGTCTCCGAGCTGCGCAGTCGGCCGCGCGCGCTCTCCACGAGCAGGTCACCGGCGAGCAACCCCAACGAGTCCAGCACCTCCACGTTGACCCGGATGGAGCGGTCCGCGATGGACGCCTTGGCCGCGCTCGGCGCGTCCTCCTCGGCGCGCGGCGCGATGGCCTCCGCGGACCGAGGCGCCAAGGCAGTCGTCGCCGCGGGCGGCGCGACCACGGGCGCCTGCACCGGCACCGGAACGGCCACCCGGGCGGGCGGCGGCGCGACGGGCGGCGGCGCGGCCGGCTTCGGCTTGGCTCCGCCAATGGCGGGCGGCGACATCCCCGACACCGCGGAGAGGGCGCGGACCATCTCCTCGCTGGCCGCGTTGCCGGTGTTGCCAGCGTCGAGGTCCTCCAGAAGATCCGACACGACGTCGCATGCGCGCAGCATGACGTCCGTGGCGATCTCCGTGGCCGTCTTGCCCTCGCGCTCGGCGCGCAAGACGTCCTCGGCGGCGTGCGCCAGCTGCCCGATGGCGGCGAGCCCCAACATGCGGGCCTCGCCCTTCATCGTGTGCAACTCGCGCGCGACGTCCTCCGCGGCCTGATCCGCGGTTTCCTTCTCCAGGTCGATCACCCCCAGCTGAATCTTCTGGAGACGGTCGGTGGTGACCTCCTGGAACTTCTTCAGGAGTGATTTCTTGAGGGCCTCGGTGTCCATGGCCGGCAGGCGTTGGGGCTCGCTCAGCAAGCCCCGCAGCCCTCATCTCCCCTCGGGAAGTTCTAGTCGGCCTTGAAACGCTTGATGAGCTCGGCGAGCCGTCCCGCCAGTTGCGTGAGCTCGGCGGCGGCCCCGGTGGCCTGCTTCGACGCCTGCGTCGTCTGGCGCGTCACATCCTCGATCTCCGCCATGGACGCCACCACCTGCTCGGTGGCCGTGCGCTGCTGCTGCGTGGCCAGGTTGATGACGCGGGCCGCGTCGCTCGTCTCCTGGACACCGGAGAGGATGCCCTCCACCGCCTGGGCCGCGACCGCGCCCAGCTTCTCGCCGGACTCGGTGGCGGACTTGGACGCATCCGCCGCGCCGGCCGCGGCGGCCGTGGCCTCGCGGATCTCGGTGATGAGGTTCTTGATCTCCTTGGTGGAGTCCAGGACGTTCTCCGCCAGGCGGCGCATCTCGGCCGCGACGATGGAGAAGCCCTTGCCCGCCTCGCCCGCGCGGCTGCCCTCGAGCGCGGCGTTGAGCGCCAGCAGGTCGGAGCGGTCGGCGATCTCGTCGATGACCTCCACCACCGTGCCGATGCGCTCCACGCGCTTGGACAGCTTGGCGATGGAGTCCGCCACCGCCACGCCGTCGCTGCGGATCTGCTGCATGGCCTGGATGAACTCGCCGATGGCGCCGCGACCCGCGCGGGCCGCACCGAGCGTCTCCTCGGCGACGCGCGCCACGCTGCCCGCGTTCTCCGCGATCTGCGCGGACGCGTGCTTCAGCTCCTCCATGGTCGCGGTCGTCTCATGGATGGCCGCGGCCTGCTCCGTGGAGGACGTCTCGTGCTGCGTGGACGCCGCCAGCACCTGGTTCGCGGAGGACGAGAGCCGCAGCGCCGCCTCGTTGATCTCCCGGACGAAGGTGCGCAGCGTCTCGATGACCTTGCCGAAGCCCTCGAGCAAGGGCCCAAGCTGGGGGTCTTCGGTGGTGGTGTTCCAGCGGGAGAGGTCACCCTCGCGCACCAGCGCGATGAGCGAGTCGAGCGCCTGATCAATTTCCTGCGCCGCCACCTGCTTGCGGTGCTCGGCGGCCGCGAACTGCTCGAGCACCTGGTTGAGCAGGTGTCCCAGCTCGGCGGCGTCGCCGGACAGGATGTCTCGCGGCACGCGCGTCTGAAGGTTGCCGGCGAGCACCGACAGCAGCGCGTCCGTCACGGGCTTGTATGGAGAGACAGCAGGGGCGGCGGAAGTGCCGGTCTTGCTGGCCGCGGGCTTCTTGCCAGCGCGGGGCTTACCCGCGGGCTTCTCGTTCGGGGTCTCCAGTGACATTGCGCTCAGTGCCTTCCTTGAGTCTTCGCGGTTTCGACCAAATCGATGAGGAGCACGGGGCGCGGCGCCTGCTCATCCAGGCACACGCCCACGGCATACGGAGCCGCCGCGACCGCAGCGGGCATTCGCCGCAGGGCGGCGACGGGAATCGAGCGGACCCCGTTCACGGCGTCCACCTTGAGGTGGCCCTCGCCCTCGGGCGTGTCGAACACGAGGGCGCGCAGGCCCCGGTGCGGCAGCCCCAGCTCGGGCAGGGTGATGTCTTCGGGCAGAGAACGATCGATGCGCAGCACCTGGGACGCGTCGGTGCCGTAGAGCGACTCGCCGATGAGGAAGAAGAGGATGTCCACATCCTCGGTCCCCCGCTCTGGCGCCAGCACGTCGTTCATCGCGCCACCGCCCGCTGTCTGGCGGTCTGCAAAAGCTTGGTGAAGTTCAGGAGGTTGATGGCCTCCTGGGTGCCCGAGGCCTGTACCACGCCCAGCAGGTGCTCGGCGGCGGCGTCTCCTCCGAGCGGCGGCGGGAGGATCTCCGACACCGGAATGCGCCGCAGGCCCAGCACCGTGTCGGCCACCACACCGGCCACGAAGCTGCCGCTGACGCCGACGAACAGGCGCGTGCGCGGCCCGATGCGAGCCTCGCCCTTGCTGAGGAAACGCAGCAGGTCCACCACGGGGAGCACCACGCCGCGGTGCCCGGTGACGCCCATGACGAAGGACGGGGTGCGCGGCAGAGGGGTGAGCAACCCGGCGCGCAGCACCTCCAGCACGTTCTCGCTGGGGACACCGAGCCGCAGGTCACCCACGCGGAAGCAGAAGAACTCCTGCTCCGGGCGGGCCTGGGTGGCCACAGCCCGTTCCGGAGCCATCCGGAGTGCACGCTGGAGAGGGGTGGGAGTCGAGATCAAGGCAGCAAAGTATCCGGATGCGACGAAAACCGGTCAAGGGCGCATCCACGTCTGCCCGCCTGGTCGCCGTTTCGATGGTTCGCGCTCCATCAAAGGTGTAGGGTTGTGGCGGCATTCCATTGAGGAGGACGATGTCGCGCGTACTGGTCATTGATGACAGCCCGATGCTGGTGGAACTCACCGTCCGGGCCCTGACCGCCGCCGGCTATCAAGCGGTAGGCGCCCAGGACCTGGCCACGCTCGACCAGAAGCTCGCCGAGGGCCCGTTCTCGCTCATCATCATGGACGTCAACATGCCGGAGATGTTCGGCGACGACGTCGTCGAGTACCTGCGCCGGCACAAGAAGGTCACCGCGACCCTCGTGCTGTACTCGGACATCCCCGAGGCCGAGCTGGCCGCCAAGACGAAGGCCTCCGGCGCGGACGGCTACATCCTCAAGAGCGGCGGCCTGGAGGCAGTGCTCGGCGGGGTGATGCAGCTCATCGGGGCCCCCGCGCTGGGCGTTCCGGCGGCGGTGCCTGCCTCGATGGCCTCCCCCACGACGCCCTCGGCCCCCTCCCCCACCCCGGCGGCGGCTCCGGCCGCGCCCAAGACGGTGGCAGGCGGGGCGCGCAAGCCGCGCATCCTCATCGTGGATGACAGCGAGATGACCGCGCGGATCATCGAGGCCGACCTGGTGACCAAGGGCTTCGAGGTCCACGTCGCGGACACCGCCGACAAGGCCACGAAGATCATCCTGAAGAAGCAGACGCGCCCGGACCTGGTCCTCCTGGACGTGCGCATGCCCAACGTGAACGGCGAGCAGTTCTGCCGCTTCATCAAGAGCAACAGCCTCTTCAAGGGCATCAAGGTGCTGCTGTGCTCCGGCGAGAACGTCGAGGAGCTGCAGCGCATCTGCCGCGAGGCGGGCGCCGACGGCTACATCCCCAAGGACGCGGTGATGAGCAACCTGGTCGCCAAGGAGCTGATGCCCGCGGGCGGCGAGTAGCCGGAACCGGCTCACCGCCGCCCGGTGGCGTCACTGCTTCGCTGGGGGCGCGGCGGTCTCCGGGGGACACGACAGATCGTCCCCGAGCCGCTTGAGTCCGTCCTGCACCTCGGTGGACTGCGCTGCCTCGGGGCGCGCGGCGACGGCCCGGCGGAACGCGGCCAGCTTCACGCAGGGCTGATCCACCTTCACGTAGGCCGTGATGAGCTGGTTGAGGACCTGCGCGGCCGCGGGCTGGAGCAGGAACGCCTCCTGGAAGTCCTCCGCGGCGGGACCGTTCTCGCCTCGCGCCGAGTGGGACATGCCGCGCCACACGCGGTAGTTCGCGTTCTTCGGCTGGGCATCCACCAGCGCGGTCGCGTCGCGCAGCGCCAGCTCGTGCTCTTCCAGCTGGGAATGCGCCGTGTACGAAAGCTGACGCAACGCCACGTGCTCACCGCACTGGGCGAAGAACGCGTCGGCCACGCGGCCCGTCTGCGGCAGGTTCTTCAGCGAGAAGATGAGCTGGGCGTAGGCGAGTGCCTTGGCCTTGTCGCACGGCGCCTGGGCCAGCTCCTCGCGCAGGCGGCGCACCATGGGCGCCTTCGCGCCGTAGTCGAAGGCGGGCTCGTCGGGCGTCTTCTCACAGCCCACCGCGAGGAGGCCCGAGGTCAAGCCGAGGGTCAACAGCCCTCGGCCACGCATCATGGAAGAGGCAGTCACGCCTCGGCTTCTAACGTGCGGCTCGACGCGAGGGCAATCTCCCCGCCGCGTTGTCGCGCTCCTCGAGACCGCGCGCGAAGTTGCCGATGACGAGCCCCGGCCGAGCAGCCTTCAGCCGCTGGAGCAGCTCGCGGATGCCCACCGGCTCACCGCCCGGTCCCTTGTCCCGCGCGACCTCCAGATACTGGAGCGGATCGATGCACAGCGAGCGCGTCTGGACCTGATCCACCTTGTACTTCTTCACCAGCCGCTCCAGCGCCTTCACCTCGCCCTCGCGGTCGGTGACGCCGGGGAAGAGCAACAGGTTCAGCGCCAGGTAGGCCCCTCGCTGACGCGCGAGGGCGATGGAGGCCTCCACGTCCTCCCAGCCGTACTTCACCGGCTTGTAGTAGGCCTCGTAGAGCTCCTTCGACGCCGAGTTGAGCGACACGCGCACGGCATCGAGGCCCGCGTCCAACAGCGCCTCCAAGCCGTGGGTGAGGCTGGCGTTGGTGTTGATGTTGATGGAGCCCTTGTCGGTGCGCTCGCGCATGTAGCGAATGGCCTCCGCGATGAACTTCCAGCGCGTCAGCGGCTCGCCCTCGCAGCCCTGCCCGAAGCTCACCATGGTCCGGCCCGGCGCGCGCTCCAGGTGGTACAGGCCAATCTGGCCCATCTCCTCCGCGGTGGGCCCGTCATCCATGCGCTCGTGCGACGCGGGCGGACCATCCGCGGGCTGATCCGAGATGCAGCCCACGCAGCGCGCGTTGCACATCACCGACGCGGGGATGGCGCCCTCGTCCCGCGCGTAGAAGATGTTCTGGGACGTGAAGCACCGGTACAGCAGCGCGCACGTCTTGAGCTGCTTGAGCACGCGATTGCCCGGGAAGCGCTCCAGGTGCTCCGTCACCAGCTCCTTCATGTCCGGCGTGGAGTAGCGCGCGGGATCCCAATGCGAGCGGCGATCCGTGTGGATGGCCCACGCCACCGGCCCGTCATCGCCCCACGCCGCCGCCGTATACGCCCACTGCGGCAGCACGGGCCCCTCCCCCTTCACCTCGCCCGGAAGGAACGTGCGCGTGTAGCCCGGTGGCAAGAGCGCGCCCACGGCGGAGGGCACGAAGGGCTTCCCTCCCACTTTCATCTCGCGCACCAGCTCCAGCTCGCCCGTCTCCGGATGGAGCCCGACTGGCAGCCGACCTGGCAGATGGACGAGCCGCCCATCGGACGGCAGAGGAATGGGCTTGTCCTGCGGAGGAACGAGCTCTTCGCCGCTGCGCAGCGTGGCCACGAGGTAGGGATGCTCCATCACCCGGCCCTTGGGGTCTGCGAAGAGGAGCTTGGGTTCGCGCGTCATGACTCGCTAACTACCATCGCGCCCGTTTCCCTTCGATGAAGGAATCTCCAGGTCAGGCGCAGCGCGTCCAACGCCTCGCGTCATGTGCGCCACGAATACGACACGTGATGAAGCATTGCGCACGAGGGCTGTGCACTCCTTGAAACCCAGGGGGCGCTGGTCTATGGGTCCGCGCACTTTCTTTCCCCTCTTCACCGGAGGCAGGTCGTGATCGTCGGAGTTCCCAAGGAGATCAAAACCCGTGAGTACCGCGTGGGCATGGTGCCAGCGGGCGTGCGCGCGCTCACGAGCGCGGGCCACACGGTGCTGGTCGAGACGAACGCGGGAGTGGGCTCGGGCATCCCCGATTCCGAGTACCAGCGCGTGGGTGCGAAGATCATCAACACCGCGGACGAGGTCTGGAAGAGCGCGGAGATGATCGTGAAGGTGAAGGAGCCCATCGCGCCCGAGTACGAGCGCATTCAGCCGGGCCAGATCATCTACACGTACTTCCACCTGGCGGGCGTGGATCCCGAGCTCACCAAGACGCTCGTCAAGAAGAAGGCCGCCGCGGTGGCCTACGAGACGCTGCAGCTCGATGACGGCAGCCTCCCGCTGCTCAAGCCCATGTCCGAGGTGGCCGGCAAGATGGCCATCCAGGTGGGCGCCGCGTGCCTGGAGAAGGCCCACGGTGGCAAGGGCATCCTGCTCGGCGGCGTGCCGGGCGTTCGCCGCGGTCGCGTGGCCGTCATCGGCGGCGGCGTGGTCGGACTCTGCGCCGCCAAGGTCGCGGTGGGCATGGGCGCCGAGGTCACCATCCTCGACGTGAACCTGGAGCGCCTCACCTACCTGGACGACGTGTTCCTCGGCCGCGCCCAGACGCTGGCCTCGGACTCCGAGTCCGTCGCGCGCTCCGTGCGCGAGGCCGACCTCGTCATCGGCGGCGTGCTCATCCCCGGTGGCAAGGCGCCCAAGCTCGTCTCCAAGGAGCTCATCGCGGAGATGGAGCCGGGCTCCGTCGTCGTCGACGTGGCCGTGGATCAGGGCGGCTGCATCGAGACCTGCAAGCCCACCACGCACGACAACCCCACCTTCATGGTGAGCGACGTCGTCCACTACTGCGTCGCCAACATGCCGGGCGCCGTTCCCCAGACGTCCACGTTCGCCCTGACCAACACCACGCGCCCCTACGCCCGGAAGATCGCGGACATGGGCCTGGTGGCGGCCGTCAAGGCGGACCCCGCCCTGGCCCGCGCCATGAACACCTACAACGGCCACGTCACCTACGAGGCGGTCGCCAAGGACCTGGGCTACGAGTACGTGACCATCGCGGACGCGTTCGCCGGCCGGAAGTAAGCCCGCCCGCTCGCCGGGCCAGTGAACGAGGGGAGGTGGAAGTCCGCGCGACTTCCTCCTCCCCTTTGCATCTTCTGGGAATAGAGTCCTCCGTCAGACGTATCCCGATTTCGGAAGCGGGCGTGCGGGCGACGTGGTGGGGATGGCGTTGTTGACCCTTCTGTTCCCGTGCATACATTGACGGGTAGACAACGACTCATTCCCCAATGGTTTCGGGCTCTTGGAAGGCGGGAGCATGTTGGACTTCAGGCAACCCAACCGGACGAAGCAAGAGTTCGAGGAGCTGGCGCTGGCCCATCTGGACCCGCTCTACTCGGCCGCGCTCCGTCTGACGAAGAATGAGCGGGACGCGGAGGACCTGGTGCAGGACACCTGCATGCGGGCCTACCGCTTCTTCGACAAGTTCGAGCGGGGCACCAACATCAAGGCCTGGCTCTTCAAGATCCTCACCAACACCTTCATCAACCGCTACCGGCGCAAGGTGAAGGAGCGCACGGTGGTGGAAGGCGTGGAGCGCGAGGCTGTCCACGAGCGCTTCGTGAGCCGGGACGCGACGGACTTCGCCGCGAACCCGGAGCAGTACTTCTTTGATCGACTGCTGTCGGACGACGTGTTGCGGGCCATCGACTCGCTGCCCATCGACTTCCGGCTGGTGGTCATCCTCGCGGACCTGCAGGAGTTCTCCTACAAGGAGATCGCCGAGATCCTCGAGTGCCCGGTGGGCACGGTGATGAGCCGGCTGTTCCGCGGGCGGAAGCTGCTCCAGAAGACGCTGCGGGAGTACGCCGAGGGCCAGGGTGTCTTCCGGCAAGAAGGTCTGCCCCCTTCCATCCCAGCCGATATGGAAGAATATCGACGTCGGAAGAAGACTGGGTAGTGAGCGGTTGGCCTCGGGCGCCCATGACCTGCCAGGAACTGGATCGACTTCTGTACCCGTACCTCGACGGCGAGTTTCAGCCCGAGGAGCGGCTCGACTTCGAAGCGCACCTCTCCGGCTGCGCGCCGTGCCAACGGCGCGTGGCCGAGGAGCGGGGGATGCGGCAGATGCTCCGCCGCGCGGCACGGCACTCCGTGCCGCGGATGCAGGCGCCCGCGTCGCTGCGCTCGGGCATCCAGCTCGGGCTCCAGCGTGAGCAGCGCCGCGCGCAGGTGGGGCAATGGCTGCGCGTGGGCGCGGTGGCCCTGGTGATGGTGACGACGGGCGGCGGGTGGATGGCGTTCCAGTCCGGCCTGCGCCAGCGGGCCTCGGTGGAAGAGGCCGTCCAGCGCCACATGCGCAACCGCCCGCTGGAGTTCGTCGCCGGCACGCCGGAGATGATCGAAGGGTGGTTCAACGACAAGGTCGACCACCGCGTCACCCTGCCCCATCTGCCCCGGATGCGCCCGGTGGGCGCGCGCTTCTCGACGCTCAACGGGCAGGAAGTCGTCTACGTGAGCTACGAGACGCTGCCGGATCGCACCACCGAGCCCCAGCGGCGCGTGGGCGTGTTCGTCTACCCGGCGGATGGGCGCAAGGTGAAGGTCGAAGAGGCGCCCACGGTGGAGATGGTCGGGCTGGACTCGAGCGCGGGATACAACGTCGTCACCCTGCGCGAGAACGAGATCACCTACGAACTCGTCACCGACATGAACGAGGCGGACATCCGCCGGCTCCTGCGCGACCAGGAGCAGAAGGCCTCGGGGCCGCCGCGTCCCGCGGCGATGTCCTCCGAAGCCACGTATCAGCCTGTATCACTGCCGTAGTCCGCGATTGGGGCGTGGCGCGTGCTCGCGCCCCCCTGTCAGGGCTGCTTGCCCGCTGACCTGAATACCGGGCATTTCAGCCGGTGCGAAGATTGACGGTCCCATGCGTGGCCGATAGCCTCGAAGGCGTCTTTCTTCTCGCGCGCCGCTGCCCGCTCATGGCGTGCTCCGCGCGCCGAACTCCAGGACGGGCCGTCCCTCCATGTCCAAGCGAATCCTGATTGTCGAAAGCGACGCCACGCTCTCTGCCTCCTTGCGCCAGGCCCTGGAGGGCCGCGGCTTCTCGGTGACGGAGACGACGGACGGAAAGGGCAGCGTGGAGCTGATCCGGCGCGAGCGGCCGGAGCTGGTGGTCCTGGCGGTGGACCTGTCCGCGGGCCAGAACGGCTACCTCATCTGCGGCAAGCTGAAGAAGGACGACGAACTCAAGAACGTCCCCATCGTCATCATCGGCAACCCGGATGGCTTCGCGGCGCACAGCAAGCTGAAGGCCCGCGCCGACGAATACGTCGCCAAGCCCGTGGACACCCACGTCCTCGTGGAGCGCGCGGGTGGGCTGATCGGCTTCCCGGAGCCCCCCGCCTCCGTCGACGAGGTCGTGGACGAGAGCCTCACGCTGGACGCGCTCGGCGAGGGCGATGAGCCGCTGACGGCGGACTTCGGCGAGGAGATCGCCGTCGAGGCGGGCGAGGAGCCCACCGTGGCCGGCGAAGAGCTGGACATGCTCGACGAGGCGTTCGGAGACATCTCCGAGCCCGTCACCGGCACCGTCGAAGAAGAGCCGGTGGTCGCACCGCCGGAGACCGAGTCCGCCGATGAGGAGCTGTCCGCGCTGGACACGCTCGGCACGGACGACGACTCCGCCCTCGACTCGCTGGGCGACCTGGACGAGGACGCGGACTCCGAGAAGACGGTGATCGGCTTCATGCCGACGGAGCTGGCCCCGCCGCCCGCCGCGCCGCCTCCCCTCCCCGTTCGCGCCGCCCCCGAGCCGGCCCGCGCTCCGACTCCCGCGCCCGCGCGCACGCCGGTGCCCGCCGCGCCTCCTACCCGCGCCGCCACGGTGACGCCGCTCGCGCCCGCCGCTCCGGCCATGTCCGCCGCGGACGCGGCCGAGCTGCGCACCCTGCGCGCTCGGGTCGCGGAGCTTCAGGGCGCGCTGGAGGACTCACGCGCGCAAGCCACGCAGGCCGAGGATCGCGTGCGCGAGCTGGAGTCCGAGCTCGAGACCAAGTCCACCGAGCTGGAGACCGCGCGCTCCAGCGCGGGGAAGAACGACAAGGACACCTTCGCCCTCCGCGACGCGGTCAACAAGCGCGACAAGGAGATCCTCCGCCTCAAGACGGAGCTGAACCAGAAGGACCAGGAGATCGTCGAGCTGAAGGATCAGCACCTGGAGCTGGAGCAGAAGGCGAGCACCGCCGACGGGGAGATGTCCCGCCGCGACGCGCAGATCAAGACGCTCACCACCAAGACGGAGCAGCTCACCACGGAGCGCAAGCGCGTGGATCAGCAGCTCGCCGCCGCCAAGGACGAGGCCCGGGGCGCGAGCGCGAAGCTGACCGCGCTGCAGACCGAGCTGGATCAGCACCAGGCCCAGAGCCAGGCGCTCCATGGAGAGATTGAGGAGCTGCGCGGGCGCACCGGAGCCCTGGAGGCGGACGTCCAGGCCGCGCGCGACGAGGCCGACGGCCTCCGCCCTCAGCTGGAGGCGGCGCAGCAGGAGTCCGAGGCGATCCGCGGACAGCTCGAGCAGGCCCAGGCGGACCTGGAGGCCCAGGGCACTCGGGCGGCCGAGGAAGCCGATGGCCTCCGCGCTCGCATCGCCGAGCTGGAGCAGGCCGCGGTGCGCAGCGAGGAGCGCGTCACGAAGCTCTACGCGCGCATCAAGGGCGACGAGAAGCTCCGCGAGAAGACCAAGAAGGCCTTGGCCATCGCGCAGCAGTTGTTGGAGGAGCCGGGCTCGGCCGTCGGTGAGGACGGCGACGAGGCCGCGGCCTGAAGTCAGCGGGGGGAGGCGCGGTGTTCACCGCCCCTCCCCTGCTTCCGCTTCAATGACCGTCCTTCTTGGGCGCGGTCTTCTTCTCGAGCAGCTTCTTCGCGAAGGCCTGCACCGCGGACGGCACATTCTTGTCGCGCGACAGGTCCTTCAGCTCCGTCTCCCGCACCATGTTGAGGAACTTCATGGTGACCGTGAGGGGCACCTTGGGGTTCTTCAGGAGCGCGAGCTTCACCTTCTGGTTCTTGGTCCACTCGCGGTTGTTGTAGATGACGCGCAGCACGTCGTCGGTCATCGCGCGGTTGGCGGCGGCGGACAGCACCTCGCCATCCGTGATGCGCGGACTGCGAATGGCGGCCACGCTCACCAGCTTGTTGGTGTCTCGGATGAGCGCGGTGCGAGCCTCCTTGTTGCCCAGCGTCGCCAGCTTGATCTTCTCCGAGATGGACATCTTCAGGATGCGCTGAGAGAGCGTCAGCCGCTTGCCCTCGTCCATGGGCGCGGCCTCCTCCTGCGCCACGTCCTGGAACTCCTGGAGGATTTGCTCGGCGGTGGGGCCCGCGTCCGGCGGCGGCGCCTCGGCGGCCTCGGGACCGAAGAGGCGCACGCGCGCGGCCTTCATCTGCGGCACGTCCACCAGCATCAACCCGCTGCGCACCGCGAAGTCACAGACGCCGTCGATGAGCGACGCCGTCGCGTTCGGGTTCCCGCAGAGGTTGCGCAGGATGTCCTCGTGGCGCAGCAGGCGGAGCTGGTTCTGGCTGATGATTTCCGCCAGCTTCGCACTGCAGTTCCCCGCCACTCCGGCCACCGCGTCGTCCGGGGTCTCGGGGTTGAGGATGAGCATCTCCGCGTAGGCTTCCTTGTCCTTCAGCTGGCCCAGGAAGAAGCCCAGCACCTGCGGCTGCACGCCTTCATCGCGCAGCGCCGAGCCGAGGATGCGGTCCGGCAGGCCGACGCACGTCTTCGCCGCCGTCTCACGCACGCCCGCGTCGGGATCGAACGTGAGCATGAAGAGCGCGCCCACCATGTCCGAGGGATTCAGCGGCACCAGCGACTTGGCGGCCATCATCCGCAGCGGCACGGGCGCGGCCGGGTCGACATGCTTGCGCAGGTTGGGCGGGAGGAACTCCGCGTTGAAGGGACAGCCGGGGGGCGGAGCCGGGATGTTGTCGGCGGGGGTCGCGGTGCTCATGAGGCGTGATTCCTTCCGTAGATGATGCGCAGTCCCTCCAGGGTGAGGAACTCGTCGACCTCCTGGATGGCCTTGGACTCGCTGGCCACCAACGGGGCGAGCCCCCCGGTGGCCACCACTTTCACGGGGAAGCCCATCTCGGCTTCCATGCGCGCGCAGATGCCGTCCACCATGCCCACGTACCCGAAGACGAGTCCGGACTGCATCGAGTGAACGGTGTTGCGTCCCACCACGTGGGGCGGACGGGCGAACTCCACCCGCGGCAGCTTGGAGGCGTTCTGGAACAGCGCCTCCATGGAGATGTTGATGCCTGGACAGATGGCGCCGCCCAGGTACTCGCCCTTGGGCGTCACCGCGTCGAAGGTGGTGGCCGTGCCGAAGTCCACCACGACGACGCCGCGGTGGTGCTTCTCGTAGGCGGCCACCGCGTTGACGATGCGGTCCGCGCCCACTTCGCGCGGGTTGTCGTAGAGGATGGGCATCCCTGTCTTCACGCCGGGCCCGACGAACATGGGGCGCGTCTTGAAGTAGCGCTCGCTCATTTTCTCCAGGCTGAACTGGAGCGGCGGCACCACGCTCGAGACGGCGACCGCGTCCACCTTGGTCGCGTCGATGCCCCGCCAGGTGAAGAGCTGGCGCACGAGGATGCCGTACTCGTCCGAGGTGCGGCGGGCGCTCGTCTCCAAGCGCCAGTGGTCCAGCAGCCGCTTGCCCTCGTACACGCCCAGGACGGTGTTGGTGTTGCCGACATCAATGACCAGGAGCATTGCCGCCCCATTCTACCTTGAAGGCGGGCCTGGCGACCGTCGCCATGCCGCGAACCTCAAGGCGACCGAACATCCTGGCGCGGTCGCAGCCGCTCCACGTCGCCGGCCAACACCCGCTCCAGGACCCCCGCCTCGGTGCGGACCAGCAGCGCGCCCGAAGGGTCGATGTCCTCGGCCCGCCCGCGCAGCTCGCTGCGGTCCGTGCGGACCAGGACGTCCTGCCCCAGGGTGCTGGACAGCGCCTTCCAGCGCGCCCGCACGGGCTCGAACCCCGACTCCAGATAGCGATCCAACCACTCCTCCAGGCACGTCCACAGGGCGGCGGTGAACGCGGCGCGCGCCACCCGCTTGCCCAGCGCGATGGAGAGCGACGTCGCCGACTCGCGCAGCTCCTCCGGGAAGTGCTCCAGGGTGGAGTTGAGGTTGACGCCCACGCCGACGACGACGAAGTGGACCCGCTCGGGCTCGGCTGACAGCTCCGTGAGGATGCCCGCCACCTTGCGGCCGCCGATCTGCACATCGTTGGGCCACTTGATGGCCGCGTCGCTGCCGGCCTCGCGCAGCGCCTCGGCCAGGGCCACGGCCGCCACGAGCGTCAGCTCCGGCGCGCGCTGTGGCGGCAGCTCGGGGCGGAGGATGGCGGAGAAGTAGAGATTGAGCCCGGCCGGAGACGCCCAGGCGCGGCCTCGACGGCCCTTGCCCGCGGTCTGCTGCTCGGCCACCACCACCTCGCCGTGCTCGGCGCCGTCCTGGGCGCGGCGGAAGGCGGCCTCGTTGGTCGAGCCGATGGTCTCGTGGTGGTGGATGACACGACCGAGGTCCCGCGTGCCGAGCAGTGGGCCCAGCTCCAGCGCGCTCAGCCGATCCGGAACCTCGACCAGGCGGTAGCCCCGGGCGGGCACCGCCTCGATGACGTAGCCCTTGAGCCGCAGGGCCTCCACGCGCTTCCACACGGCGGTGCGCGACAGGCCCAACTTGCTGGAGAGCACCTCCCCGGACAGGTATGCGTCCCCGCCCTCGGAGAGGAAGCCCAGGATGAGTTCCTCCTGCGTCTGCTCACTCGTGTCAGCGGCCACGTCTGCCCTGCCTCTCGAAGAAGCCCGCAGGCTAGGGAGCGCGGACGCGCCTTACAACCTCCGAGCGCGGGACGCGGCGTCGCTCGCCCGTCAGCCCGCCGTCGGCGAGGTGGGCGCCGGGGGGCTCGCCGCGGGCCGAAGCTGGAAGGACTCGAGCGACAGCGAGGTCTGCGGGACGCGCTGGCCGTCGTGCTCGGCCGCCACCTCCACGCGCACCATGCCCACGCCCGGCGCGAAGGTCATGGTGTTGATCAGCGTGGTGCGGGTATCCACGCGGTTGCGGCCTTCCACCTGGACGCAGTTCTGGAAGGTGCCGGCAGGGGCCTCGCAGGAGGCTCCCGCCTGGAGGATCTGATAGCGCTCCGTGGAGGACACCGACACCACGTTCGTCCACGAGCGCCCCGTCTCGAGCGGGCCGCGCAGGAGGTAGCGCTTGGGGTCGCGCAGGCCGAAGCCGTCCACCGCGAGCTGACCGCCCTGGCTGTCGAGGAAGAAGCCGGCCTCTTCCTTGACGATCTCCACCGTGACGGCCTTGTCGTCGCGCCCGTTGACCCGGTACGTCCAGCGGTTGCCCACCGCGAGGGGGTAGTACTCCGACAGCGAGGCGACCGAGGACGCGGAGGCCTCGGCCTCCACGTGCTTCGCGCAGCCAGAGCCCGCGAGCGCCAGGGACACCAGGGCCGCGCTTCCCACCGAGAACAGCGAGTGCTTCATGTCAGGGCTCCGCGTGGTCCGAGCCACGCGCCTCCGCGTTGGCGTGCTTGCGTGATGCGTAGAGCGTGTCGAGGGCCTGCTGCGCGGCGGCCTGCACCGACGGCGTGTCGTGGCCCTGAGCGACCGTGTAGAGGTAGGCCTCGGCCTCGGGACCGCCAATCTCCCCCACCGCGAAGACGATCTCCTGCACGAAGCCTGTGTCTCGGCCACGCGCCAGGTCGATGAGCGCGGGCACCGCGCCTCGGGCCTTCATCTCGGCGAGCGAGCCGATGGTGCGACGCACCACATCCGCGTCGCTCGTGTCCGTCAGGCGCTCGATGAGGAGCGGTGCGGCGGCGGGATGCTTGCGCTCCGCCAGGGTGCGCAACGCGAACTCGCGGATGCGGGAGTCACTGGCGCGCAGGTCCGCCACGAGCTGATCGTCCCCGCGCTCCAGCGCCGCGAGCTGGAGCACCGCGGACTCCGTCAGCTGCCGGAGCGCGGACTCCAAGGCGGACCGCATGGCGGCGCGGCGGCCCTCCACCGTGTCCGGGTCGACGACCGCCTCGCCCAGCCCCACCACTTCGTAGCGCTGGGGCAGGTCCCCACCGAAGCGCTCCAGCGAGAGGCTCGCGCCCACCTCGGCGTAGCTGTGCGGGTTGCCGTCCTTCAGGACCTCGCGGGTGAACGGGACCTCCAGCGTCAGCCGCCAAGGCCTGGCCTTGCGAGGGACCTCCTCGCCGAGCTGCTCGAACCGTCCGGAGGCGGTGAGCGCTTCGCTGAAGAGGATACGAACCCCCTCTGGCCCCATGCCGAGCAGCGCGTTGTCACGCACCGTGGCCCCCGACAGCTCCACCGGCGCCACGGGATGGCGCGGCGCCTGCGAGCGGCAGGCGCTGAGGAGCACGAGGCAGGTGGCGAGCAGCAGGGCCGGCTTCATGAGCCCCCCTACGCTAACACTCCCGCGTGGGCCGCACCCGATTCGCGTGAGGACGAAGTTCAGCCCTCTCCACCTTCCGACAGGCCCATGCTCGGAGGAGGAGGAAGCAAGGGGCCACCGCCCCTCGCAACACGCACGGAGCCTTCACAGGAGGCGCCTGCTTCGCGTCGCGATGGAGTGCAGCCAGCGCCACCGTTGACCAGGTCTGTACCGAGCCGGAGCGACTGAGACCCTCCCGACGCCAACGCGCCGCGAGCAAGGCCTACGCGCCACGAGGACACGACGTTCAGTGGTCACTGCGCTCGTGAGCGGAGTTGGATCCGCGTGCGCGAGGTTGAGCCCTCACTGGCCTCCGCGGATTCTGTGCACTGCGCAAGAAGCGGGGAGGCTTCGACCTCTCCCGACATGCGCTCGTGGACTGAACAGGATCCTCGGGGGCGTGAGGTTCAGCGCTCACTGCCCTCCATGGATCCCGTGCGCTGCGACAGAAGCGGGGAGGCTTCGACCTCCCCGACTCCCGACACGCGCTCGTGGACTCGACCGCGACCACGAGCGCGCGAGACTCAGCCCTCTCCGCCTTCCGTCGGGCCCGCGCTCGGCGAAGGCGCCGCAGCCTCCGCGGACTCCTTGCGCTCTGGCTCGGATTCCTCGGCGACCGGCGCGCTCGCGGCCTCCGCTGCCGCCGTCACGGCCGCGGCGAGAGGGCTTCCCTCGCTCGGCGTCGCGACCGCCGGCATCTCGCCAGCGGACTCGCTCGGGGCCGAGGCGATGGACTCGCTCGTCGGCGCAGAAGTGGCTTCCGTCGATGCCGTGGTCTCTCCGGATCCAGGCGCAGCCTCTGCGGGTGCGGTGGCCTCACTTGTCGGCGCGGCGGCCTCGCCCGGAGCGCCCTCGGCGCCGCGGTTGCCACGCCCCCGGCGCCCACGACGGCGACGACGACGGCGCTTGCGCTCGGACGGAGTGCCCTCGGCGGCGCCCTCCGGCGAGCCCTCCACGCGGCCTCCCGCGACGAACGCGCTGGCGGCCTCGAGGTCCTCGTCATCGCCCTCCTCGTCGCCCTCTTCGCTGTCATCGTCCTCGGAGGACGGCGTGAAGCCGGCTCCCGCGGGCGGCGCGGCGACCTTGGCGGGTGCCTCGCGCGGCGCCTCGGCCGAGGCCTCCCCCCCCTTGGCCTCGCCCTCACCGCCGCCCTTGGACGCCTCGCGGGCCGCCTCACGCTCTTCACGCGCGCGGCGCTTCTCGCGGCGGCGCTCCGAGCGCTCCGAGCGTTCGGAACGCTCCGTCGACTCGGCGGGCGTGGCCTCGGCGGTCTCGCCCTCCGCGCCTTCCTCGCGCGCCTGCTTCTCGTGCTTGCGCTCTTCGCGGCGGCGCTGCGCCTCGTCGGCATCGACCTTGGCGGTCTCGAAGAATCGATCGTCGATGTCGTACAGCTCCACCTGCGTGACGGTGACGGCCGTCTTCGCCTCGAGGAACTTCTCCCCGAGCGCATCGCCGCACCAGAGCATCACCAGCGCGCCGCTGGCCTGCGCCTCGGAGCGCGCGTCGCCGCGCACGTCCCCCGCGCTGACCAGCAGGCCGACCTGCGCCGAGTAGTGGCCCAGGTCGCGCCGCAGCTCCTGCACCGTCTTGCGATCGATGGCCGGCGTGCCCTTCAGCATGCGCACCGCGTAGCGCAGCTCCACGCTGCCCTCGCGCTTGCGAGCCGTGAGCAAGGGGCCTTCCTTCGAGCGCTTGGCGACCTTCAGCTCGCGGAAGCCCAGCCCGTGCATCATCTTCACCACGGACTTCTCGAAGGTACCGACCTCGAGGTCGCCCAGGCGCTTGCGCAGCGCCCGAGCCACCGCGCGCCGCGCGTCCTTGAGCGCCGTGCGCACCGTGGTGATGAGCGCGGCATCCACCGCCGCCTCGCCCGTGGCCGCAGCCGACGGCTTGCTCAGCACCGGACGGCCACCCTCGAGCGGAATCCCGAGCGCCTGCGCAAACGCGGCCTGGAGCTCCAGGGGCGGCGCCTCGCTGGGCATGCCCGCGCGCTCCAACGTCACCTCGCCCGTCTCCTTGTTCAGCGAGTACTGGGGCCGGCGACCCGCATCGATGCGGCGCTGGTTGTCCTCCAGCAGGGCGGTGAGCACCGCCTCCACCGTGGTCTCCTCCGCACACAGCTCCTTGCCGCGAGCCCGCTCGATGATCTGATCCGTGCGCAGCGCGACCTCGGCCTCGCTGAGGATCTCGAACACCACCTCGGGCAGCGGCGGGAAGCGCTTGCGACGTCCACCCCGCTCCTCTTCCTCGTCGCGGCGACGCTTGCGCTCGCTGCCACGCCCCGCCACTCGCACGTTGTCCGTGCGCGGCTCGGGGTGTCGTTCCACCGGACGCAGCGGCGGGAGATCTTCCTCCACGTGCGGCTCAAGCACTCCGGTCTGCGCCAGCGCCTCGGCATCCTCTGGGAGCGACCAATCCGTCAGCGCGAAGGTGTCCTTCGCCGTGACAATGACCTTGCGATCCCGCGTGCGGCGCGCCATGGCAGCGAGGCGCGACAGCATCGTCACCTCGGGCGTCTTGCCGACGTGGGACAGCAGGTTCTGCTGGATGGATTTCTCCGTGATTTCGAGGAAATGCAGGGGGCGCCCTTCGCTCTCCAGGACGCGGAGCGCGGCCTCGTAAAATGTCATCGAGTATTCCCCAAGAATTCCGAACGGTTACAAAAATGTAGGTCCGTATAGGTGGCGGATGCTAGCCACCGCTAAACTGGCTTGTCAACGAACGTAAGATGACCCGCATACGCATCGGACAGCGCTGGAAGCGCGAACCCTCAGCCCCCCCGTTGGATTCCATCGCCCTGGAACTCGACGGGGTGAACCTGCTTTCCGGAGCAGTGGAGGAGCCCTTGGCAGAGGTCGTCCCCGCCCTGGCGGAGGCCGTCGCGGCGCTCCACGGTGGGACTCGGAGGCTGGCCCAGGTCTCACTCCCAGAGGCACACCTGGAGCTGGTGCTGCGCCGGGTGGGAACGGAAATCGAGCTGTCGGTGGCCAGCCTCGCCCGACCGGCCCGGCTGCTGCGGCCCCCGGTTCGCGTGGAAACGGAGGAGCTGGCGAGCGCGGTGCGGATGGCCAGCCAGCGCTTCCTGGCGGACGTGTCGGTGGTCGCGCCCCGAGCCCTGGCGCCGGCCGTGGCCCGCAAGCTCGCTGACTCCCTCAAGCAGCTGGGCAAGGCCTCGCCTGCTCCGTCGGAGGGCGCGTCCCGGCCCGAGCCTCGCCGCGTGGAGCCGCCTGGGGCGCCCGGATTCGGCTTCGAGCTGCGTGAGCCTCCCCTCCCCGCCACCCGTGCCACACGAGGCCCTCACGGCGCGCTGGCGCCCCTCCTGGGCCCTGGCGAAGTGTGGCTGGCGGTTCCGGGACGCCCCCAGGCCTGGCGCGCCCAGGGACCGCCGTTCCTCACGGTCCTGGAGCTGTCCCGGCAGGCGGCCGAGCTGGCAAGGGCGGTGGAGCTGGGCGAGCCTCGCCACGCGCTGGAGCTGGGCGGCTCGCGGCCCGCGCTCTCGCTCGACCTCCGGGGCGGAAAGGCCCGGCTTGGGCCCACGGGCGCGCCCTTCGCGCTGGACGCCCGCGAGCTGGTGGCGGCCATGTTCCATCTGGGCGAGGCGCTCGTGCTCGCGTTCGCCGAGGAGGACCGGGCGCAGGTGAACAACCCGTACCTCGTGGAGTTGGCCGAGCGGTGTCGCGAAGGCCTGTCCCACTTGAGGGACCCGGCGAAGCCTCCCGAGTCGGAGGGGGCCGCGCGCGAGCCTCGCAGCGCCCCAGGCCGAGGTGAGTCCAAGCCCCTCAAGGTCCCTGGACGCCTGCGGCGCCTGCGGTTCGAGAAGCTGTGGGAGCAGCGCGGACTGGAGGACGCGGAGGAGGCCCGCTTGTTGTCGGGTCGCCATGGCCCCGTCTATTGCGCGCCCCGACTGGCCTGCGCGTTCTCCCGCCGGGATGGCGCGCTGCTGTGGCGGCGGGCCGCGTCCCTGGGCGTGGCGGCCGCGGCGGACGGGCACGCGGTGGCGGCGGACACGGCGCGCGTCTATGGCTTCACGGGCCGAGGCGCCGGCGCGCGCTGGCTGCACGACCATGACGGCATCCCGCTCGGCCCCCTCCTGCTGCGCAAGGATCGGCTGCTGCTGACGCTGTCCGAGGAGCGCACGGTGGTGGCCTTCGCCGAGGCCACCGGGCGCGAGATGTGGCGACTGGCCCCTCCGCGCGCGCAGCGCAGCTGGCTCACGCCGCAGGGGCACCGGGCGCTGCTCGCCACCGACTCAGGCTATCTCTACGGCCTCGATCTCGCGGACGGTCAGGTGCGCTACCGGCTGCGCGCGCCCCTCCCCTTCCACGGTGCACCGGTGCCCTGGGGACGGCGGGCGCTGGCCATGCTCGGACGTGGCTCACACTGGGCGGTGCTGCTCGCGGACGCGCACACGGGCCAGGCGGTGTGGACCCACGAGCTGGACCTCACCCATCCCTCGCCGCCGCTGCCGCTCGGGGCTCGCGTGTACCTGGCGGGAGAGCGGGACCGGGAGGGGCTGCTGGTGTGCCTGGACGCTCGCGGCAAGAAGCTCTGGGAGCGCGCGCTGCACCTGGGGCCAGGGCCCTTCGCGCTGGCTCCGCTCCAACGCGCCGTCATCGTGACGAGCGCCTCGGGCGCGGCCGCTCGCGTGACGGCCTCTGGACAGGTGGACTGGCGCGTAGGCGCCACCGGCGAGCCCCTGCTCGCGGCCCTCCCTGCTCGAACGGCGCGGGGCGTGACCCTGCTTCCGGGGGAGCACGTGCGCGCGGTGGAGCCACGCGGTGGACAGGTGCTCGCGGAGGTCCGCGCGGGCGAGGGGCTCGTCGCGCTCCAGGCCGACGTGCACCTCAACCTCTACTTCCTCGACGAGGCTGGCACGCTGTCCGCGTACCAGCTCGGGTCGCACTTCACCGTCGTGGAGTGAGTCGCACTCAGTTCTGCTTGGCCGCCTTGGCCGGGTCGATCTCCTCCTCGGGGCGCTCCTCCTGGGTGGCGCCCTCCCACTTCTCGCCCGCGCCGAGCTTCCAGTCGGACGGCACATCCAGCTTCCACACGTAGCTGGCGGCCGCGTCGCCGCCCGTGGAGGCGTGCGACGAGACGTGGATGGTCATCTCGATCTTCGCCACCTCGGCCGGCATCAGGTCCAGGTCGTAGTGGCCCAGGAGCATCTGCGGCGGGAACTCGGCGATGAAGCGCTCGGGGTAGTCGATCTTCATCGAGGGATCCGCGCCGCGCATCTCCCCCAGCAACTTGCCCTTCGCGTCGGTGAGCTTCCAGACCGTGTCGAAGGAGGCGCTGGTGACCATCTTCTTCACCTTGCCCTCGTCCTTCACCGAGCGCTGCGCACCCCAGAGCGCCAGCTGGAGCCGGATCTGCGGCTTGCCCAGCACCATCACCACATCCGAGCTGACGACATCCAGGCGCATGCCCCGGTCCGTCGCGGTCCACACCGGCTGGTAGCGGCCCTCGCGCAGCAGGTCGAACACCTTGCGCGTGTAGTCGTAGAACGCCTTGCGGTCCCCCGCGCGGTCGTCCTTCTTCTCCTTGCCGCCCTCGGCGGAGCGCTTCTCCAGCTCCGCCAGGTACGCGTCGAACTGCTTGTTGCCGCCGTAGCGCGTGAGGTGCTCGTCCACCTGCTCGAAGTAGGCCTTGAAGAAGGGCTTCACCTCCTCGCGGTACTTGGCTTCATCCGGGTTGGCGCGCATCCAGCCCACCCGCTCCAGGTACTCCGTCTGGATGCGCTGGAAGTCCGCATCCCGCTGCGCCTCCTTCGCCTTGGCGCTCGCGCTCCGGTACGACATCACGGCCGCGAGCAGCACTCCTGCGACGAGAACGAGAACTCCGAAGTAGCGCTTCAAGCGGCAGTCTCCTATGCGTTCGGGCGGGCAGTGATATGAGATTCCATCACTGTGATCCAGGTCGGGGGAACACACCTGTTGTCCGTGCCGCTCCCCTTGGAAGAGGGAGAGCTGCTCGGCAATCCCCAAGTGGCGTGGGAAGCCCATGGAGAACCGTCGGACGGCAAAGCGGTGGTGTTGCTGCACGACCTCTCGCATTCGCACCAGGCGCTAGGCCCCGTGGAGGCCGGCGCGTACCAGGCCTCGGGCTGGGCGCGGGAGTTCATTGGACCGGGCAAGGTGCTGGATCCGGCCGAGACGCCGCTGCTCGTGCTCAACCTGCTCGGGAGCCCCTTCGGCTCGACGTCGCCCGTGACGGTGGATGGCGCGACGGGCGAGCGACTGGGGCCCGCGATGCCGGGGCTCACGGTGCTGGACATGGCGCGAGCGGTGTCAGCGGGGCTGCGTGCGCACGGGCTCCAGCACGTTCGCGCGCTCGTGGGCGTGGGGTTGGGCGGGATGGTGGCGCTGCGGCTCGCGGCCCTGTTCCCTGAGCTTGCGGGCGCCGTCGTCGCCATTGGCGCGGGCCGCTCCCTGCCCGAGGGCCTGCGCGAGAAGCTGGGCCTCACGGCGCAAGTGTTGCGGATGGATCCCGACTTCCATGGCGGCTGGTACGAGCCGGGGAATGGGCCGCGCAAGACGATGCGCAAGCTGCGCCTGGACTTCCTCAAGCTCGTCCATGGACGTGATTCCCTGCGCCAGCGCCATCCGGAGCGAGACTCGGCCCAAGCGGCCTTGGAGGCGGAGGCGGAGTCCTTCGCGGAGACGTTCGATCCGCTGGCCTGGGCGCTGCTGTGCTCGGCCTATGCGGGGTGCGATCTCGCGGACTGCCTGCCGCGCATCCGCTCACGCGTGCTGCTGCTGGCGGCCGCCACGGATGCGCTGGCACCCGCCGCCCGAGTCCGAGACACGTACCACCTGCTGAGCGCCGCGGGCGCACCCGCGCGCTTCCACGAACTGCAGGATGTAGCGGATCACGGCACGCTGCTGGCGGACCCTCGGCCACTGCGAGGGCCCCTCCACGACTTCCTCCGGCGCCGGTGAGCTAGTCGCGCTCCTGCGCCTGCGCCGCGAGCCGGGCTCGGAGCGCGCCCACCAGCATCCCGATGGCGATGTCGTTGTTGCCGCCGTGCGGGATGATGATGTCCGCGTGGTGCTTGGACGGCTCGACGAAGCCCATGTGCATGGGGCGCACGTGGCGCAGGTACTGGGCCACCACGTGGTCGAAGTCGCGGCCGCGGTCCTTGATGTCGCGCGTGAGGCGCCGGAGGATCCGCAGGTCGTCGTCCGCGTCCACGTAGATCTTCACGTCCATCTCGTCGCGCACTTCCTTCATGTGCAGGACGAGGATGCCCTCGATGAGGATGATGTCGCCCGGATCCAACCGCTGGGTGTGCGGCTGACGCGAGGACGTGACGAAGTCGTAGACGGGCTTCTGCACCGCGCGGCCCGCCTTCAGCTCACGCAGATGACTGACGAGCAGGTCCGTGTCGAAGGCGTCGGGGTGATCGAAGTTCACCTCCCGCCGATCCGCCAGGGAGATGTCCTTGAGGTCCCGGTAGTACGAGTCCTGGTCGATGAAGGCGACCCGGCAGTCCGCGAGTGCCTCGCGGACCTTGCGGGCGACCGTCGTCTTGCCTGACGCGGTACCACCCGCGATGCCAACGACGAGAGGTGACGACATGGCGGCCGCACCTATCCCACCCGACGGGCTGGCGCAAGACTCCGTCGAAAATCGGACAGGTTCCTATCCCGGTCCCCACCGGACGAGGCCACGCGCCCGGGCCTCCGCGAGCACCGCCGGGGACAGCTCCGCTGGCGCCTTGGGGGACTCGGCCAACGCGCGCAGAAGGGCCACCAGCTCCGAGGAGACCGGCACGATTTCGTGACGTCGCCCATGACGGTGGATGGCGAAGTGCCAGGGCCCCGGACCGGGCCGAGCCGCCACCTGCTGGAGTCCCTCCAAGCCTGAGAGTTCCACCTCTCCGCCGGCCCACGCACGCCCGGTGAGGTGGCGTCGCAAGGCCCGCGCGGCAAAGACGCACTCCGTCAGGTCTACCGGGAAGGCCCCCAACCGCACCTCCTCGGCGAGTCCCACCTGTCCGGGCCCTGGCGTCGAAGCGGGCCACAGGAAGGCATTGGGCAGGAGCGTCTCCAGGGCGACCACGGAGGCAAGCGCCTCACCGGGGGCCTGGAGCAAATGGCGCCGCGCCCACGACGCGAACACCTGCCCCAGTGAGCGCCCCAGGCCATCGAACATCGAGCGGTACTCGCGCGAGGACGTGAAGCCTCGGAGCGCCTCGGGCGTCGGCGCGAGCAGAAGCCGCGTGAGGGGCCACGTCTGGTCGAGCTGCTCGGCCACCACCGCCAGGCGGAAGTCGCGGTCCGCGCGAACGCCCTCGGCGTCCTCGGATGCCTCCACGGGAGTGACGCCGTGGCCCGCGTCGAACAGCTCCCACGGCTTGCTCTCGCCCGTGAGCACGGGCACCGGCGCGCGCACCGCGGGCCAGGAGAGCGGCTCACGGGCACCCGCGGGGACCATGCGCCTCAGCCGGCGAAGCTCCAAGAGCGCCACTTCGGGAGGATGGCCATCGCCCTCGAAGGTCACCGCGCGCAGACGCGAGCAGCGCGGCAGGAGGGTCTCCAGGAGTTGGAACAGCTCCTCGCGCACGGGCTGGGTGTGATCATCCACGTAGAACCGGCGCGAACCGCGACGCGTCACCACGCCGCCCGCGATGTGGATCTCCACGACCTTGTCCAACGGGAACCCATCCAGCCCAGCGTCCAGCGGCAGCCCCGCGGAGAGCTGGTGGCTCAGCAGGTGCCCCAGGTCGAGCAGCAGCGGCAGCCCCGTGCGCGCATGGAGCTTCGCCATGAAGTCCAGCACGTGCCAGCTCCCGCGCCGCGCGAGCACCGCTGGATTCTCCAGCACGAGGGGCACGTCGAGATGCGACTGCACGTGGAGCGCATGGGCCGCGCAATCACGCAGCCCTTCCTCGGTGAACGGCGGAGTGAAGTAGAGGTAGCCCGGGAAGGGCTCGCCTTCCTCGTGCCACCAGCCCACGTCGTTGCCCACCCAGGGACTCTTCACGGCGCGGGCATGCTCGGCCAGCGCGGTCAGCGCCGAGGTAGGCTCGAGGCTCGGCCCCCACAGGTTGAGGTGGACCGGATGGAAGAGGACGGGCACGTCCGACAGCCGCCGCCACATCTCGGGGAAGAGCGTGGCCTGCGCGCGGGCCTCCTCCAGGGAGAGCGGCGCGCTGTACTCCACGAAGTCGAACAGGCCGGGCGACGCATCCCACAGCCGATAGGGCTGCGGCACGTCCGAGGCGCTCAGGTTGCTGCTCAGCCCCAGCCCAAGCCAGGGCAGCGACCAGGTGTCGGCGGCGGGTGTCATGTCCGCTCCCTATAGACCCAGCCGCTCCGGCCCGCAGCATCTGGATGTTCTCTTCGGAACGATGACCAGCGAGCCGAACGGGCCCCCGGCGCCCCGACGGGAACCTTTCTCGCGCCGCATTGTCGAAGGACTCCGCGAACCCAGGACAGGAGCGAGCGTCGATGAAGCGAGCCGCAATGGCTGGCAGCGGTGGAGTCGTGTGCGCACTCGTCGCGGCGAGCACGCTGATGGTCCTCGCCTGCGCTCAGCGCAGTCCGCCGGAGCCCACGCCGCCCCCCGCGACAGCCGCACCCCATGAGCCCTCGAAGCTGGAGGCACTGCTCGCATCGAAACAGGCGCCTGGGCGTGTGGACATGAATCCCGTCGCCGAGCCTTCCGCGACGCCCGCCGCGCCCGTGGTCACGGAAGCAATGGTCCGGCGTGCCTTCAGCGCGGGACATGGCGTGGGCGTGGAGGGCCGAGGCATGGGACTCGGGATGATAGGCAAAGGCGCGGGAGGCGCGGGCCTCAGCTCCGGTTCGTTCCGAGGCGGCGACATCAATGGGGTTCTCGGGGGCAAGCCGAACCCGGACGCCCCGAGACCACGCGTCGTGACAACGGATCCACCCGACACCGCGCCTTCAAGAATCCACGGCTACGTCGAGACGACGAGCGATGCCCTGTCCACCTTCGCGGTGGACGTCGACACCGCGTCCTACACACTCGCCCGCCGACAGGTGAACGAAGGCGCCCTGCCCGCTCCGGAAACAGTCCGCGTGGAGGAGTTCCTCAACTACTTCCACTATCGCTACCCCGCACCCACCGACGATGCGCTGACGGTCCAGATGGACGCAGCGCCCTCGCCCTTCACGCCGGGCCGTCACCTGTTGCGCGTGGGCGTTCAGGGCCGCCGCTTGAGCGTGACCGAGCGGAAGCCCGCGCACCTCACGTTCCTCGTGGACGTGTCGGGCTCCATGTCCTCACCGGATCGCCTGCCGCTGGCGAAGCGCGCGCTGCGCCTGTTGGTGGATCAGCTGCGCGACGGCGACACCGTGGCGCTCGTCACCTATGCGGGCGCCGTGCGGCTCGTGCTTCCACCGACGGGCATGGAGCACAAGGCCACCATCCACGCCGCCATCGAGGACCTGACCGCGGGGGGCTCCACCGCGATGGCCTCGGGCATCGAGCTCGCCTATCAGCAGGCGATGCGCACGCTCGACGGGCAATCGATCTCGCGTGTCATCATCCTGTCTGACGGCGACGCCAACGTGGGCCCCACGCATCACGACGCGCTGCTGGCGCTCATCCGGGGCCACGTCAAGGAAGGCATCACGCTGACGACCGTGGGCTTTGGCCTGGGCAACTACCGGGACACGACCATGGAGCAGCTCGCGGACCGAGGGAATGGGAACCACTACTACGTGGACTCGCTCATGGCCGCGCGTCGCATCTTCCAAGAGCAGCTTGGCTCCACGCTGGAGGTCATCGCCCAGGACGTGAAGCTGCAGGTCGAGTTCGATCCCAAGCAGGTCGAGCGCTACCGGCTCGTGGGCTACGAGAACCGAGACATCGCGGACCGTGACTTCCGCAACGACCGCGTGGACGCGGGAGAGCTGGGCGCGGGCCACACCGTCACCGCGCTGTACGAGCTGGTCCTGCGGCCGGGCGCGGGAGCGGGGCTCGCCACGGTGCGCGTGCGCGCGAAGCGACCGCGCGGAGAGACGGCGACGGAGCACGCCTATGCCTTCGAGGCCACGGCCCTGGCCCCTCGCTTCGCCAACGCGAGCCAGGACTTCCGCTTCGCCACAGCCGTCATGGGCGCGGCGGAAGTGCTGCGGCGCAGTCCCCATGCGGAGCGCTGGAGCTTGGAGGGTGTGCTGTCCATCGCGCGTGCGGCGACCCCCCCGGGAGATGTCGAGCGCGAGGAGTTCATCACCTGGATGGAGCGCACCCGTCCGCTGCTGCACGGAGTGGCCGCGCGTTGACGGGTCGCGGTGTGGACTCCGTCTCGACACCTTGCGGACAATGACTGTTCCCTCCTGCTGGAGCGTCCGCTCATGTCCGCCTCTGAGATTGACGAGTCCCACGCGCAGTTCCGCGGTGCCTGGAGATTGTTCGCGTTGAGCAGTCCCCAAGGAGAGGTGGTGGAGCGGCGTGAGGTGTTCATCGCCGCGAGCCATGTGACGTGGGCCCTGATGAACGCCGCGTTCCTGACCGCGCCGGTGGAGCGCGAGCAGGACCTGGCATGGGCCATCGAGTCCGCCGCGCGCTACTTCGCGCAGGGTCGGAATGGATGGTCCTTCGCCTTCAGCGAGGACTGGCTGTCACCCACGTTGCGCCCTCGGGCCACCTCGCTCCTTCAGGAGCATGGCCTGTCGCCGGGCATGAGCATCATGGGGATGGCCGCGGAGCGACTGCAGACCCCCGTGCGGCCCCCCCCGCCGCTGGACCTGCTGCGGGTGAAAGACACGTGGGGCTACAACGCCGTCGCCGACATCAACGCCACTTGCTACGACGTGCCGCGCGAGGTGGGGCGCGAGGCCCTCGCGTCTCCCGACCTCTACGGCCCTGCCTGCCGAGCCTTCGTCGGATGCCTGGAGGACAAGCCCGTCACGACCACGTCGGTGTTGAAGGTCAATGACATCGCCTATGTCGCGCTCGTGGCCACGCTCCCCGAGCACCGTCGCACGGGCGCCGCGGAGTCCGTCATGCGGCAGGCGCTGATGGCCGCGAGACAGGACTGGGGCATCGAGCGCGCGGTGCTGCATGCGACACCCGCCGGACGCCCCGTCTACCAGCGCATGGGCTTCCACGACGTCACCCCGTTCCAGTTGTTCTTCAGCCCCCCGCCCAGCGGGTAGACCGCCCGGGCCTTGCACGGGCTGGACGCCGGGGCGTCCTCCGGAAACAATCCGCGGCCCCATGCAGCCCCCTCGCAGGACGGACCCTTCCAGTGCCCCCTCGTCGCGTTGGGCGATGGGGCTCGCGGTGGTGGGGGGCGCTCTCGGGTTGACGTGCCTCTTCTTCTATCGCGCGGTGTTCACGCGAGACGTCTTCACCGCGCGGGACATGCTGCTCGTCTACGCCCCCGTGCGCCGCTACTGGGCCGAGCGCGTGTCGCGGGGCGAGTTCCCTGAGTGGTATCCGTTCGACGGGCTCGGGCAGTCCTTCCCGGGCATGGTGCTGTCCGGAGTGCTCCACCCATCGCAGCTCCTCGGGTTGGTGTTCTCCACGGGCGACGCCATGAAGCTCACCGTCCTGGGCTGCTTCCCGCTCGCGCTCCTTGGGACGTACCTGTTGCTGCGCGAAGCCCAGGTTCCGCGAGCAGGCGCCGGGATGGGCGCGGGAGTGTTCGCGTTCAGCGGCTACCTCGTCTGCATCACCAACAACCTGGGGTATCTGCTGGCGGGGGCCACCCTGCCCCTCGCGCTGTGGGCCGCGCTGCGATTCATCCGAGCAGGAGGCCCGGGCCGCGCGGTGCTCGCGGGGGCATTGCTCGCCAGCGTGCTGCTGGCGGGCGACACCTGGACGTACGCGCTCGCGAATGCGTTCGTGCTGCTGCTCGCGAGCCTGGGAGATGACTCCATCGCGGTCTCCGTGCGGGCGCGCCGAAGCATGATGCTCGTCCTCGTGGGCGCGCTGATCGCCGCGCCGCAGCTCCTCGCGGGGAGCGCGGTCCTCGCGGCGGGGGCACCTGGGGCCAGTTCGCTCGAAGACGCTCAGCGCTGGTCGCTCGATCCATGGCGACTCCTCGAGCTGGGGTTGGGTCCCTTCCTCGCCAATCCCGCTCAAGAGCGCGGCGTGCCCGAGGAGTTGGTGAAGGGGCTGCTGCGCACGGGAGGGTTCTCCAGCCTCTGGGTGGACTCGGTGTTCCTCGGCGTGCCCGCGCTCGTGCTCGCGCTCACGGGACTGCGGTCGCTGCCTCGGCGTGCCTGGCTCTTCGTCGCGGCGGGCATCGTGCTGCTCCTCCTCGCGATGGGTTCGGCGCTGCCGCTCTATCGGCTGCTCTACGGCGTGCTCCCGCTGTGGCGTCCGTTCCGCTACCCCGAGAAGCTGATGGTCCACGTCTCCCTCGGTGCGGCCCTCTTGGCGGGACTCGGCTGGAAGGCCGTGCTGGAGAATCCCGCGCGCGCACGTTGGGCTGCATGGGCAAGCGGAGCGATGGCGCTCCTCGGCGCGCTCATGGCCGGCGCGGAACAGTGGGCGGGAGCATGGACCACGCTCTGCGTCCGCGCGCGCTGGCCCACCGTCGCGCCCGAGCAACTCACCCACGTCTCGAGCGCGTTCACGAACGCAGCGTGGGTGGCCTGTGCAATCGCCGGGGTCACCGCGCTGCTCGTGCGCGGCCTCGCGGAGTCGAGGGTCCATCGGCTGGCGCTCGCGCTGGTGCAAGGCGCCTCGGTCTTCGTCGCGAACGAGCCGCTCTACATCGTCGGTCCGCCCTCGCTGTTGGAGACACCTCCCGCCTTCGCGGACGTGCTGCGCGCGATTCCCGCGAAGGACGGCGCGCCCCATCACCGCGTGGCCTCGCGCGTGGATCGCCTCAACCTGCCCCGCTTCGACGCCTTCGAGTTCCAAGACAGCGTCGCGCTGATGTCCCGCGCGTCGTTCACCCCCAACACGCCGGCGCTGTGGGAAATCGAGAGCGCGGAGAGCTATCTGCCCGCGGCGAGCGCACGCCTTCAACATCTGGAGGAGGACCTCCCCGCGAGCTTCACCGCGCTCCTGCCGGTGTACGGCGTGGGCTACAGCGTCTACGCGCCCGAGCAGTACCAGCGCCTCGCGACGAAGCCCGGTCCCGTCGTCGCCCGGGATGAAGCCTTTGGGCTCTGGTTGGTCGCGCATCCCAACGCGCTCCCCCGCGTCGCGCTCGTGCGTCCTCGCTGCGTGCTCGATGCCGACGCGGCCTTGCACCTGCTCATGGATCCGCGCTTCCCCATCACCCGCGAGGCGGCGGTCGAGTGCGGCGACGCTCCGCTGGCCCACCCAGAAGGCGCAGAGGGAACCGTCCGCATCGAGCGCTTCGAGCCCGAGCACATCGCGCTCGACGTCTCGGCCACCACCGACGCGGTGGTGCTCGTCAACGACGCGTGGCAGCGCGGCTGGGAGGCGCGACAGGACGGAGTGCCCGTTCCCATCCTGCCGGCGAATGTCGCCGTGCGCGCGATTCCGGTCTCAGCGGGAGCCCACCACGTCGTCCTGCGCTATCGCGCACCCGGCCTGCGCGAGGGCCTCGCGGTGTCGCTCATGACGCTGATGTCCTTGCTGGTGTGGACGGGTTGGCTTCGGGTGCGCCCTCACATGCGACATCGCGTGCGCGCCTGAGCGAACGCGATGGCGGAAACGTCCACTCGTCAACGGGATCACGGCTCACGCACTCCAGGCCACGTGAGGTGTTGGTCACCTGATGCCTAGCTTGACTTCCGCGGAGCCTCCGTTCCGCCGGATAGACCTCGGGAGCCACACCATGCGCACCTCTTCCGTTCGTCACACCAGGACACGCGACGCGCTCGCACGACTGTCTTCACTCGCCCTGGGACTGTGCCTCCTGCTCGGTGCCAGCGCCGCACGCGCCGCGCCCACGCCGCTGGAGGACAACCGCCGCATCACCCGGGGCTACATCGAGCTCGCGTACGAGGTCGGCGCGGTGTTGGACCCCACGCTGCAACCCGGTGGCAGCAGCGCGGTGCGGCCCAACTGGTACACGTTCGCGCCCCATGCGTCACAGACTGGCGGCATGGGCATGTACAGCACGGCGGTCGCCACCAAGCTGATCAACGCGCTGCGCGGCAGGCCCATCCTCACGGTGCTCGAGGCGCTCGGCCGTGTGGACCTCGATGACGTCCTGAAGGCCAGCGCCGAGCAGCGCGCCGCGGAGTTCCTCACCGCCGGCCTCCCCTTGGATGTGTCCACCATCTTCGCCGTGCTGACGTCCTCCCTCAACGCCAAGGCCCTGCTGGATCCGCGCACGCTCGCGACGACGACCGGGCGCTTCGTGTCGCTGTACTGGACCGCCCCCGGCATCCTGCCGCTCGACAAGGCCGAGGCCGTGGTCCGCACGCTGGAGCGCGCGCTGCACGAGGGCAACCTCGCCATCTACTCGGACATTGGTGGCGCGGGGCGCGCCTACCTGGACTGGCGGGCGGGCGCGGGGGTCGTGACGCCCGGACGCGTGCTGACGGAGTTCGTCCTTCCCGAGGCGGTGCCCGCCGAGGCTCGCGTGGCCTACGACTTCGCGCTCGCGCACGCCAACGACACGCCGCGCCCCAACCAGTTCGACGCGCTGTTCCCGGGCATGCACTGGAAGAGCCTGCTCGTCGCCGCGTTCGCCGTGTACGAGGAGTCGCGACTGGCTTCATCGCCGGCACGCCGCGATGCGCTCATCGCCATGGGCAACAACTACGTGGCGTGGCGCGAGCAGCACGACATGGCTCAGCCGGTGTTCAACCCCTCGGGCGCTCCGGACGAAGTCTCCCGCCCCGCGCTCCTTCAGGCGCTGACGCCGCTGTTGCAGACGGACTTCGGCAAGGTGCACTGGACGTACGCCGACTACGCCAACACCCAGCCGGATCGCGACGGCAATCCCTTCACGTCGAAGCCCACGGAGTACAACTGGGCCGTGTTCCTCGACCGGTGGCACGGCATCCTGTACGCGTTCGACCTGACGTATTCCCGACCGCGTGACGCGTGGGTCATGCCCACGCCCCTGGAGGATCCGCTGACCCCGTTCAACGGGACCTGAGCGACCCGCGCCCGGGCGGGAGGGACGGCGACGGTGCGTGCGCATGGCGCGAGGAGCCTTCTCCGCGCCACCAGCCATCCGTCCTCCCGGGCCGTCGCGGCAGATCCACGGCGGTCTGCTTGACGACATGGGGGACGTGGGAGAGCGTTCTGTCATGAGTCCCGCCTCGGGTCGCACGACGAAGCCCGGCTCCCGCGCCTCGGGTGATGCTTCCTCCGCGACGAATCCCGCCGCCTGGCGGCCCCTGGACGCCGCGATGCCAGTCCCGGCCGATGAGGCCAGCATGTCGGCCGATACGCGGCTTCAGCTCCTGCGCGAGATGATGGGCGAGGCCTTCGCGGTGCTCGACGCCCACGGCCGCCTGGGAGAGCTGAACCACCGCGCCGCCACGCTGCTGGGGCTGCATCCCGATGCCAGCGTGGGACAAGAGCCCTGGGTCGCTCAGCCCGCCCTCGCGGGCACCCTGCTTCACGAGCGATTGATGAGTGTGCTCGCCACGCGGGAGCCCACTCGCTTCTTGTGCGAGCTACCGCCCGGAACGTGGCTGGAGGTCAGTGTTCGTCCCGTGGGCGGGGAAACGTGGGTGCTCGCCAGCGACATCACCCGCCGCCAGCAAGCCGAGTCCGAGGCCACACACAACGACGAGCGGCTGCGGCAGCTGGGCGATCGCTTCCAGGTCGCGCTCGAGTCCGCCGAGATGGCGGTCTGGGAGACGAACCTCGCCACCGGACAGGTGTTTCGTTCCGAGGGGCATGATCGCCTCTACGGCTTCCCCCAGCCGCTCGAGGAATGGACGCACGAGAAATTCCTGGCGTCGCTGCACCCGGATGACCGCTCCGAGGTGGAGGCCCAGGTGACGGGCATCTTCGACAGCGACGTGGACTCCTACTCGTCCACCTTTCGCACCCACTGGCCGGACGGCTCGTGGCACTGGCTCAACAGTCGCGCCAAGGTGATTCGCGACGCGACGGGCCGGGTGATGGTGGTGCGAGGCGCGGTGCTGGACATCACCGCGCTCAAGGAAACGGAGGCCGCGCTCCAGGACGCCGTGCGCACGCGCGACGACTTCCTCTCCCTGGCGAGTCATGAACTGCGCACGCCGCTCACCTCGCTGCGCCTGCAGGTGGACATGCTGCGGCGACAGTCCACGGGCAGCCCCGGCGAGCCGCTCGCGTCTCCCAAGGTGGTGGCGAAGCTGGAGGCGGCCGAGCGACAACTGCGAAGGCTCGGTGCGCTGGTGGACAACCTGCTGGATGTCAGCCGCATGCGCACGGGCAAGCTCGACTTCCACTTCGCGGATGGAGACCTGGCCGCCGTGGTGTCCGACCTGGCGGCGCGGTTCGCGGACGAGTCGCGACAGGCCGGCGTGGTGCTGGAGGCGAACATCGAGTCCCCTGCCCCAGGACATTTTGATCGCCTACGACTGGAGCAGGTGGTCAACAACCTGATGACCAACGCCTTCCGGCACGGCAAGGGGAGCCCCGTGCACGTGTCACTCACCTCCTGCGACAGCACGTTGCGATTGATGGTGCGCGACCATGGTCCGGGCGTTCCTCCTTCAGAGCGCGAGCGCGTCTTCCAGCGCTTCGCACAAGGCCGAGACTCGCAGCGCGCTGGCGGCTTGGGCCTGGGGCTCTACATCGTGCGGCAGATCGTCGAAGCGCACGGTGGGCGCGTCTGGGTCGAAGACGCACCCGGTGGGGGCGCGGCGTTCATGGTGGAGCTGCCGCCTGGCGCCGCCCGAGAATGATTTGGCGCGCGGATGGAAACACGCGGCGCGCGTTGCGTGCATTCTCTCTCCACGCGTGATGAGGGGGCCGCCGCCCCGCTTCGTCCGTGTCCTGTGATTCAAGTGGGGGGTATCCGATGCCGTGGCTCGAGACCATTGTCATGTCCGCGCCAAAGTCCGGTCCCGCGCGAGCGAAACCTGTCCGGGACGAGGGCCGCCAACTGCGCGACTCACTGCTGGACTACCTCACGAAGCACGAGCTGCTCGACGGTGTTCGCTGGATGAGTGAACCCGGACAGTTGCCGCTCGTGACGATGCACTGCACGCCTCAGGCGCAGGAGCGTCTGCGCAAGGCCGGGCAGTTCACGGTGGGCACCGGCATGCCGCTGGACCTGCACGGCTGAAGCACCTCAGCCGAACCGCTCGCGGAAGGCCCGCTGATTGGGCCCTCCCGAGCCCCGCTCATAAACGGCGAAGACGACGCGCTCGAAGCGGCCCGGCAGCGCGCGCAGGCCCTGGGCGAAGGCCTCGGCCACGTCGCGCGGGTTGTTGCGGAACACGCCACAGCCCCACGCCCCCAGCACGAGCGTGCGGTGCCCTTGATGCGCCGCGACCTGGAGCACCTTGAGCGCGCGCGCGAACAGCACCTCGCGCAGCCTCGGGCCCACGCCTGCGTCCGCGCGCAGCGCCTGCCCCGCATTGGGCGCGGGCGCGGTCATGAGCGAGACGGAGAAGGGCCGCTCCAACAGCTCCAGCGACTCGTTGCGGAAGAACGGCACGTCGGGTGAGTAGATGACGTGGTCCGTGTACAGCAGCGTGCGCGCCTCGCGGTTCGCGTCGTAGTACTCGGGCTGCGTGACGAGGCACGCGTAGAGGGCCGAGCAGCGCGCCAGGTCCTCCTCCTGCGCCTTCGCCCCGCCGAGGAAGCCCCCTCCCGGGTTGCGCGCGGACGCGAAGTTGAGCGCGAGCACTCGCGCGCCCTCCATCTCCACCAAGCGCCGCGCCGCCTCGCCCGTCTTCTCGGGCGTCACCTCGATGCGCATTCCTCCGCCGGGCGCATCGGGCAGCGCGAGGGACTCGAAGTCACCGGGCCGGTACAGCCGCGTCCCCTCGACGGCGTGCGACACGGCGTCGCGGATGGACACCTCCTGGCCGGACAGCGCCACGTAGGAGCCCCGCTTGGCGATGCGCACCGTCTCTTCGCCGATGTCCTCGAGTCCCATGCGCCCGCGTGTCTCTCAGTTGCAGCCGATGCGCGTGGGCGCGACCGCGAGATCGTCGATCCACGTCTCGGAGTCCGAGTCGCCGTGCGGATGCACGAAGCCCCAGCCCACCGCGAAGTTGGTGAAGGGGCGCATGCCCACCTTGGGGAAGTCAAAGGCCTGCGTGCCATCCACCCAGACCTGCGCGTGGCCCGTGGTGTCCGTGGGCTTGGCGCGGCTCACGCCCCACTCGATGCACGTCCAGCGGCCCGCCTGCATCACCACCACCGCGGGGTCCTCCAGGTTCCATCCCGTGCCCAGGATGCCGCTCCAGTCATCCAGCGCGAAGCCGCCGTTCTTCATCGCCTGGAGCTCGATTCCGCCCCAGTCATTGTCCTTGGGCGAGAAGAGGATGAAGAACGTCCCCATCACGCCCTCTTGCGGCACGCGCGCCAGGTACACCCACGCGCGCGTGTACAGCGTGGTGCCGAACGCGGGCATGTCCTTGCGGTAGTGCGCGATGGCCTGGGGATGATCCGGCGCGTCCTCGTGCAGGTTGTCCTCCGTCGTCACGTGCAACGCGCCCTTGCCGCCGTGCGCCCGCGTGCCGTCCACCGCGACGGTGGCGTGCTGCTTCTCGTCGGGCTCCTTCCAGCCGTTCTGCCCCTTCTCGAAGTCCTCGCAGAGGATGGCGTTCGCGGGACACCCAGCGGACTGCTGCGGCGTGCCCGAGTCCACCTCCGACCCCGGAGTGCCACTGTCAGGCGTCTCGCCCTGAGGCTTCGAGTCACCGCAGGCCAGCATCCCGCCCATGGCGAGTCCGGCGACAATCACCGCCACTACCGATGTGGAGCGCATTCACTCTTCCAGAGCCGGGCGGCCTGGACGCACGCAAGCCCTCGCGAAATGTCGAAGGCGGGCCACCCGCATCCGGTCTGTCTAACACGGGCCCTTGGAGCGACGAACGGGGTCACCACGACCCTGCCCTCGAGGGTCAGGAGGCGTCACCGCACTCCGGCATCCGCCGGTGACACGGACGTGGCGAAGCGGCGGAAGAAGCTGTCGTCGTTCCAGCGCGGACGCTCGGCCCCATCCGCTACGGCGCGCGTCAGCACCGAGAGGAACTGAACGAATCGCGCCGCACCCTCCTGGTCCACCGGCTGTCGCACGTCATCCGAGGGCGCGTGATAGCGCTCGGGGAACCACTGCTTCATCAATCGTTCGGCGGTCGAGCCCGGCTCGTAGCCGAACTTGAACGCGAGCGCGGGGATGCCCTCGCGAACAAACGAGTACTGATCGCTGCGGACGAACAAGAGGCGATCCGGCTCGGGATCCGCGAGCACCTTCACGCCCCGCTCCGCGGCCACCCGACGCAGCGGCTCGATGAGGGAGGACTCGTTCATGCCCAGCGCCACCACATGCGTGAAGGGCACCAGCGGCAGGAACATGTCCAGGTTCAAGTCCGCTACGCACGACGTCCCAGGCGCCGGAGGATGCTGCGCGAGGTAGCGCGACCCAAGGAGCCCCTTCTCCTCACCCGTCACCAGGGCGAACAGCACGGAGCGCCGGGGCCTCACGGGCGCCTGAGCCAGGGCACGCGCCACCTCCAGCACCGCGGCCACGCCCGAGGCGTTGTCCATGGCGCCGTTATAGATGCGGTCCCCTCGCACGGGCTCGCCCACGCCCAGGTGATCCAGATGCGCGGAGACGATGACGTACTCGCGCGACAGCACCGGATCCGTGCCGGGCAGCACGCCCACCACGTTGACGGACGTCACGGGCTCGGTCGCAATGTCGAGCGTGGCTCGCAGGCGCCAGGGCAGCTCGAACTTCGGCAGCGGCTTGCCATCATTCGCGAGCGCCACCAACTCGTTGTAGGAGTGTGGCGCCCCCTCGAACCACACGCCGGCCCGCGTGGCATTCACGCTGACCTGCACCTTCAGGCGAGTCCCCTCCTGCAGCGCGGGCTCGGCGAAGGTCATCGCGGGATTCTTTCGGGCCGCCGCGGTGCGCTCCCAGGGGACCTCGATGTACTTCGGGTTCTGGAGCATCACCACGCCCACGGCCCCCAGCCGCTCGAGCACCGCCGCGCGCTCCGTCCACGAGCCATGGTGCGCGCGCTGCACGCCCGACACGTCCCGCGGTCCCCCACCCACGAGGATGACCGCCACCTTGCCCCGGAGGTCCAGGCCGGCGAAGTCGTCATGCCCCGCCTCGGGCATGGACAGCCCCTGCCCCACGAAGACGAGCGGCGCATCCACCGAGCCCGTCGCCCCCGTGCGCGACACCAGGATGGCATCCAGGCCCAGCGTCAACGCCTTCTCCCGCCCATCCCGCGCGAGCGACAGCCGCGACTTCTCCTCCACGAGCCGCCGCGAGCGCAGCGCGACCTCCTGGTAGTAGCCACTCGGGAACGCGGGCTTCACGCCGAGCGACGCCAGCGTGTCCGCCACATAGGCCGCGGCCTTCCGGTGGCCCTCGCTGCCAGTGGCGCGGCCCTCCAGCGCATCGCTCGCGAGGAACTCCACGTGCGACCACCAGCGCGCCGCGTCGGACGGCGGTGGGGATTCAGCCCCCGCCCCAGACGCCACCAACAGCCCGAGAACGGCGAGGACGGCGGCACGGCGCATGGAGGGCTCGCTTTCGTGGAGGGAACCGGGGCTGACAACCCTCACAGTGGGGGGACATTCCAAGTCCCCTCCGCGGGCCTTCAGGAGGGCTGGCCCAGCCTACGCCCTCGGGCCTCGGCGAGCGTACGCGCATCGAGCAGCACGGCCACCTTCTCCTGCGCGGAGAGGGGCTCGGGCACCGGGGCCAGCAGCTTGCGTCGACCGGAGGCGAGCGCGCCGGCCACTCCCGACAACGCGGGCTGCTCGTCCAAGAGGGCCAGGTGGAGCGTATGGGCCCGAGCGTCCGACAGGACGTGGTCCACGGCATCCTCCACCGTCGCGGCGCCGTCCTCGGTCAGCACCTGCGCGCGCGCCAGCACGGCCGGAGGCGCCACTTCCTCGGGGATGAGGAAGAGCCCGTGCTGCTCGGCCCACAGCCCCAGCGACGCGCGCGCGGTGAAGACAGACAGCGGGATGGACAGCAGGAGCCCCGCCACCACCGGCGCGGCCCACGCCAGCAAGCCCGGAGAGAACACCCAGAGCAGCACCCCGAGCCCCACGCCCACGGCGGTGTGCACCGCGTGGCGCCGGGCAGCCTCGGCCCAGGGCAGGTCCGCGTCATCCCGCTGCTGGCTCGACCACGACACGCGGTAGCCCAGGATGGTGCCGAACACGAAGTGCGACTGGAACAGCATCATCACGGGCGCAAGCAGCGTGGACAGCACGCCTTCGATGAGCACGCTGAGCAGCAGTCGTGCCCGCCCGCCCATGTTCGCCGCCACGTCCGAGCGCGCGAACACCAGCGCGACCCCGAGCAGCCGAGGCAGCCACAACATCGCCAGCGACACGGCCATCAAGCGCAGCGCGGCCGGTGAGTCGAAGGTCGCGCCGCTGGCCAGGACCGCGTCCACGCTCCCGAACCGCGAGGGCTGCGTGAGCCACGCGTGCGCCGCGGACACGAGCCCCGCCACGAGGAAGAGCAGCCACAAGGGCGAGGCCACATAGGACATCACGCCCATCAGGAAGTGCGCCCGACTCATCGGGTGCAGTCCGCCCGCGAGCACCAGGCTCAAGTGCTGGAGGTTGCCCTGGCACCAGCGCCGATCTCGCTGCGCGTACGTCAGCAGGTTGGGTGGGGGCTGCTCGTAGCTGCCGCCCATGTCCGCGAGCAACCAGACGGTGTAGCCCGCGCGGCGCATCAGCGCGGCCTCGACGAAGTCATGGCTCAGGATGTGGCCACCGAAGGGCTGCTGCCCGGGCAGCACCGGCAGGCCGCAGTGCTCGATGAACGCCGCCATGCGCAGGATGGCGTTGTGGCCCCAGTAGTTGGACTCGCCGAGCTGCCACGCCGCCGCGCCCGCGGCCACCACGGGGCCATACACGCGACCCGCGAACTGCTGGAGCCGCGCGAACAACGTGGAGCGCCCCACGCACAGGGGCGGCGCCTGCAGGATGCCCGCGCCCGGGTTCAGCTCCATCAGCCGCGCCATGCGCACCACGGTGGCGCCGTCCATCAAGCTGTCCGCGTCGAGGACGAACAGGAAGTCGTGGCGGCGCCCCCAGCGCTCGCAGAACTCGGTCAGGTTGCCGGCCTTCTTGCCGGTGTTGTCCGTCCGGCGGCGATAGAAGATGCGCCCCTGCCCGCCCACGCGCCGGCACAGCTCGGACCAGGCCAGCTCCTCGGCCACCCAGGCTTCGGCCCGCGTCGAGTCGCTCAGCACATAGAAGTCGAAGGCGTCGATATGGCCCGTCGCCGCGATGGACTCGTACGTGGCCTGCACGTGCGCGAAGACGGCCGCCGGGTCCTCGTTGTGGATGGGCATCACCACCGCGGTGCGGCTCTGCAGCGGAGCCGCCTCCCGCTCGGCGTCTGGCCAACGCAAGCCCGGCACGCGCCGCCCCGAGGCCAACTGCACGAAGCCCGCGACCGCCGCCCAGAAGGACAGCGCGATCCACGCGAAGCACGGGGTGAACAGCGCCAGGACGACCCACTCGGGCGCGGTGGTCCCTCCCGCGCTCAACAATCGGGACATCTCCACCGCCGCGCCCAGCGTGGAGGCTCCCGCGAGGCCGAGCACCCACGCGCGGCGGAGCCCGGTCGAGCCGGGCGAGAACGAATGGGCCTGCATGGGGACCTTGTCGATATCAGGGCGAGGTGGAGACGCCCGGCTGGCCGAGCCGCAGCCACCGCCGCAGCATCTCCGCCAGCGGGTTGAGCACCAACACCTGCTCGGGCATCACGGAGGGCGCGGAGAGCGGCACGGGCACGGGCACCGCGGCGCGGAACGTCCGGCGCCAGGCCTCAGGCAGATGGCGCGGCTCACGCACGAGGACGTCTGCGCCCAGGCGAGCGCCATCGACGAGAACGAAGGCCGCGCGGCCACGGGAGAGCAGCTTGCCGCTCGCGTGCGCTGGTCCGAGCAGCTCGCCCAGCCACGCCTCCACGCGCTCGCGGGCCAGCGCCAGGGCCATGTCCGGCGAGACACCCGCGCCGCGCGCCGACAGCACCCAACCCGCCAGCCGCTCCAGGTCAGCGCGAGCGGTGAAGCCGAAGTCGCGGAAGAAGGCGTCGAGCGCGTTGCGAGTGTCCTGGCGATCCGCGAACAGGATGGGCGCGGACAGGCGGGAGGGCAGCAGCGTCACGGAATCCACAGGTCGCTCCAGGTCTCGGTGAGAGTCTCGGAACCGCGTTTCAGGAAGCAGCGGAGCTCGACGGGGGCGTCCCCGTCAGGCACCAGCTCAAAAGTGGCGCGCCAGCCGCCCGTCACGGCGTGGGGCTGCGCGATGGGATGCAACACCTGGCCCCGCGAGGCGGTGACGACAGCCTCCACGGGACCCTCCGCGCTCGAAGCCGCGCGGGTGAAGTCGATGACGAAGCGCCGGGCGCCCTTCACGCTGCCCGCCGCGACGCGCGTGGCGGACACGCCGCCCGGAGTCGGGACACCCTGCGGCGACGCGCCCCAGGACAGGCGGTAGGCGAAGCGCAGCGCGGTGCCCGGGACGACGGGCGCGTCCGGAACCCAGAACGCGACGATGTTGTCGTCCATCTCGCTCGCGGTCGGGATCTCCACCAGCCGCACCGAGCCAGGCCCCCAATCCCCCACCGGCTCCACCCAAGCGCTCGGGCGCAGCTCGTAGCGCGCCTCCAGGTCCTCGTAGCTCGCGAAGGACTGGTCCCGCTGCAAGAGCCCGAAGCCGCGCGGGTTGTCCGCCCGGAAGCTGGCGACGCTCAGGTGAGCGGGGTTCTCCAGGGGGCGCCACAGCTTCTCGCCCTCCTTCATCCAGATGGCGAGCCCGTCCGAGTCGTGCACCTCGGGGCGGAAGTCATCGAACGTGCCCCGGTCGTTCTCGCCGAACTGGTACATGCTGGTGAGAGGCGCCATGCCGAGCTGCCGCACGCCCTTGCGCGCGAAGAGCGACACCTCCACCTCCATGACCGTCCGCTCGCCCGGATGGATGACGAAGCGGTACGCGCCGGCCACGCTCGGACTGTCCAGGAGCGCATGGACGACCACGCGCGACTCGCCCGGCACCGGCGTCTCCAGCCAGAACTCACGGAACGACGGGAACTCCTCACCGCCCGGCAGCCCGGTGTCGATGGAAAGGCCACGCGCGGACAGCCCGTAGCGGTTGCCCTGCCCCAGCCCGCGGAAGTAGCTGGCCCCCAGGAACGCCACCAGCTCGTCCATGACGTCGGGCCGGTTGAGCGGATACGCCAGCCGGAAGCCCGCGAACCCCTCGGACTTCGCGAGCGGCGGCACCTTCACGAGCGGCCCGTAGGTGAAGAGCGAAGGCGAGAAGGGAACGGGCCGCGAGCGGCCGCCGTCCACCACGTTCATCGCCACCGGGCGCGGAAAGAAGAGACCCGGGTGGAAGAACTGTGCCTGGAAGGGCAGCCCCGCGGAGCGCCACAGCGCCTGGTCCGCGCGATAGCGGATGTCGCGATAGGCGTCGTAGGACAGGTTCGCGTACTCGGGGGGAACCCCCACGGGCGGCTCGCGGTAGGGCCGCGCGGCCAGGGCCCGGGCACGCTCACGGACCACCTCGGCGGAGAACGCCACCGTCCCGCTCGCTCGCGCCCCCGGAGTCGCGGCCTCCCCGCCAAAGCAGGCAAGCAGCACCACGAGGCATCCCCCGAGCACCCACGAGCGACGCGACGATGGCTGCCACTGCTTCAAGAAGGCACTCCTCCAGGCGGCCGCGGGAACGCGGCGCAATGCGGCAGGCCCCTCGCAACACACGTGCCATGCGTCAGGACCGCCCCATGCCCCGGCGAGTCCCGGGGGAAGACCTCGCCACCTCCTTGCGCCCCCAAGCGCTTTCGCCCCAGACACGCACTCAAAGCGAACAACGCCAGCTCGCGAAGTGAACGAGCTGTGGAGGAGAGGGGCAACACCTCCAGGCTTGCTGTCCGATTCCTCCACAGCAGGACAGGGCGTAGCTGCTGCATCCCATTAGGCGGCACGCCATTCCACGCGTGTCAGCCCCCCTGACGCGGGGAGCGAGGGAGCGAGCCGCAGGGCGCCCGGCCGAAAGGATTTCCCGCGACAAGGCAGCGCGAAGCGGGCAGTGTGCGCCGCCGTCAGCGCCCCGGAATGCTCCGGGGCGGGCTGCTTGTTCCACCAGTTCTCAGGCGCTTCGGGCCATCGGGTCCGACCGCGCACCGCCCAGGCGCCCTCGATTTCCGAGCGAGCGCGCTGCGCGGGCGGCCCTCCACCCGGGAGGGACCGCGCCACCCTCACTCGCTTCAGGACCTCATGACTTTCGACGATCTCCAGCTCCACGACGCCTTGCTCCGTGCGGTCAAGGCCGAGGGCTACACCACCCCTACCCCCATCCAGACCAAGGCGATCCCCCACGCGCTCGCGGGCAAGGACGTGCTGGGTGTGGCGCAGACGGGCACGGGCAAGACGGCGGCGTTCGCGCTGCCCATCCTCCAGCGCCTGGGAGCGAAGGCGCCTCCGGGCGGCACGCGCCCCATCCGGTGCCTGGTGCTCACGCCCACGCGCGAGCTGGCCAGCCAGGTGGGTGACAGCTTCGCCACGTACGGCAAGAACCTTCCCTTGCGCCACACCGTCGTGTTCGGTGGCGTGGGACAGACGCCGCAGGTGCAGGCGCTGCGTCAGGGCATGGACATCCTGGTCGCCACGCCGGGCCGTCTTCTGGACCTGATGGATCAGGGCTTCGTGTCGCTGCGCTCGCTCGAGGTGTTCGTGCTCGACGAGGCGGACCGCATGCTCGACATGGGGTTCATCCACGACGTGCGCAAGGTCATCAAGGCCCTGCCGCCGGTGCGCCAGACGCTGTTCTTCAGCGCCACGCTGCCCCCGGACATCATGGACCTGGCGCGCAACATCCTGCGCGACCCGGTGCGCGTGGAAGTGACGCCCGCGTCCAGCACGGCGGAGACCGTGAGCCAGCAGGTCTACTTCGTGGAGCGCGAGCAGAAGCGCGCGCTGCTCACGCACCTGCTCAAGGACGGCGCCATTCCGCGCGCGCTCGTCTTCACGCGCACGAAGCACGGCGCCAACCGCGTGGCCAAGCAGCTCACGTCCTCAGGCGTGCGCGCGGATGCCATCCACGGAAACAAGAGCCAGAACGCGCGTGAGCGTGCGCTGGATGAGTTCCGCTCGGGTGCGCTCCGGGTCCTCGTCGCGACCGACATCGCGGCGCGCGGCATCGACATCGACGGGCTCAGCCACGTCATCAACTTCGATCTGCCCAACGTGCCCGAGCAGTACGTGCACCGCATCGGCCGCACCGGCCGCGCGGGCGCCAGTGGCATGGCGGTCTCGTTCTGCGATCGCGAGGAGCGCGAGTACCTGCGCGACATCGAGCGCACCATTCGCCGCAGCGTTCCCGTGGCGGTGGCGGATCCTTCCTTCCGCTCCAGCGTTCCGGCGACGGCCGAGGTCGATGAGCCGGTGCGCCACAGCTCGGGTCGTCCGCAGTCTTCGGGCCGTCCCCAGAACAACGGCGGCGGGCGTGGCGACAACGCCTCGCGTCGGCGTCGGGGGGGTGGCGGAGGTCGTGGTGGGGGTGGCGGTCGCGGCCAGGGCCGTCCGTCGGGTGGACCCGGTGGTGGCAACGCGATGGCGCCTCGGAGCGACTCCGGTCGGCCGGCCGCACAGGCACGGCCCGCCTCCGCGGGCTCCGCGCCCGCCGCGAACCCGAGTGCACCGCCTCCGCCCGCGCGGCGCACCGCCCCCAAGTGGGGCTGAGCCACACGGCATCCAGACTCGGTCCCGAAGCCAGCTGACGCCCGCTTCGGGACTGAGTTTCAGCGCGCGCGCCCACGAACGAGACGCGCGCGAGCATCGCCATCCGTGATGTCCCGAGTCGGGCCTTGCCTCTATTGCGTGGCGAGGCCCGTACCCACGGGACGCACGGCCTCTCACCGAGAGCCGAGCGAATCGACGCGAGCCCGAACCCTGGGGCTCCGCGCATCCAGCAGTGCGCGCGTGAAGGGCTGTCCGTGAGGAGGCGCGGCGCATCGCACGGGACGCTCGCCTGCTCGACCGCACGCGCCTCGCGAAGCGCCTGGCCGACCTTGTGAGGTCCGCCCGACCCCGACTACGGTCCGCCACGGATGCTCACTTTCCACGCTCCAGGATTGCCCTCGGCCCATGACGCGCACGACTGACGGCGACCTCCAGATCGACTCGGTCCTCCGGAACACCTACAAAGTCATCTCCGTGCTGGGGCGCGGGGGCATGGGCTCGGTGTTCCTGGCGCAGCACCTGCGGCTCCCTGGCAAACAGGTGGCCGTCAAGGTCCTGCGGACCCACGAGAACTTGAGCCCGGAGATCCACGCCCGCTTCCGCCGCGAAGCGGAGATCGCCTCGCGACTCGGGCACCCCAACATCGTCGAGGTGCTCGACTTCGACGCCCTCGAGGACGGCAGCCCGTTCCTGGTGCTCGAGTTCCTGCGCGGCGAGAGCCTCGCGGATCGACTGCGCCGAGGCCGCTTGTCGCTCGACGAGACCTTCTCCTTCGTCCGGCAGATGGGCTCGGCGCTGCAGACCGCGCATCGCGCGGGCGTCGTCCACCGCGACCTCAAGCCCGCCAACGTGTTCCTCGTCCCCACGGACTCCGGTGGCGTGGTGGGCGAGCGCGTGAAGCTGCTCGACTTCGGCATCTCGAAGGTCATGTCCTCGGACACCCTCCAGACCCAGGAGGCGGTGCTCATCGGGACACCGCAGTACATGTCTCCGGAGCAGGCCCAGGGGCGCAATCGGCAGATCGACGCGCGCACCGACCTGTTCGCGCTCGGCGGCATCGTCTTCGAGATGCTCGCGGGCATGACGCCCTTCGGCGGTGGCTCGCTCGCGGAGATCATCTACCGCATCGTCCATGAGCCGCCGCTCTCGCTGGCCACGCTCGTCCCTGGCACGCCGCCCAGCGTCGTCGCCGCGGTGGAGCGCGCGCTGGCCAAGAATCCGGACGAGCGATTCCAGGACATCGGCGCGTTCGTGTCCGCCCTCACCGGCACCGCGCTCCAGTCCCTGCCGCCGTCCGCCGCGGCCCTGGAGGCGATGAGCGCGGCGCGCGCCAGCCCCTCGGGCATCGCCCTCCCTTCGGATGATCCGCCCTCCCTGTCGGGGACGATCGCCCCCGGGAGCCAGCCCTCCGCTCGCCCGCCGCCCAATACGGCGCGGTTCGGCCCTCAGCCCTCCGCGCCCGTCAGCTCCGGAACGATGGGCTTTGGCGCGGCGCCAGCCGCCCAGGCCGCGCCCTCCCCGAATGACACCTTCGGGCTGGGGGCCACCATGGCCTCCGCGCAGGCCCCGGTGCCGGTCCCCGTCGCGCCGGCCGCCCACCCCGCCTCACTCGCGGCCAGCCCCGTCCCACTCGCGACAGGCCCGGCCTCCGTGCACGCGCAGCCCGCGCTGGCTGTGCCCGGAGTGAGCGCGCCGCCTCCGGCGAAGTCGAAGCTCCCGGTCGTGGCCGCCGCGGCCGCCCTCCTCGTGGGCGCAGCGGGGATCGGCTGGTGGCTTCGCCCCCCCCCGCCGTCCCAGGTCGCGCCGCCCGAGCAGCCGCCCACCGTGGCGGAGCGCCCATCCGCCGCGCAGGCGCCCCCCCACGTCGAGCCTCCGCCCTCGCATGTCGAGCCCGCGCCGACCGCGAACCCGACGCCCGCCCCGCCTCCGGAGGTCATCCCGAGCGACGTGAAGCCCCCACCGTCGCAGGTAAAGCCTGTCATCACCCGCCCCGTCGTCGCCGAGAAGATTCCAGACGAGGTCCGAACCATTCTCCAAGAAGGTGAGCAGGCGCTGGAAAAGGGAGACGCGCGCGAAGCCATACGACAGGCGCAATTGAGCCAGCGCACGAAAATCACCGCCGCATCGTATTCGTTGCTCACGCGTGCATACTGCAAGGGAATGGATCTCGCGGGAGCCAAGCCCAATCGAAAGAAGGTCGCGCCGGCCGAGGCGGACCGAGTAGATCGCTACTGCAAGCAGCATGGGATTGAGTTCTGACATGCCGGGTCGTCAGTCCGAGAGGAGAGACTCTCCGCGCGAGACAACGACCCATGGGAAGGAGACGCGCTTGAGAAACATCCTGGCAATCATTGTCACCCTGGCCACGCTGGGTGCGGTGCCCGCGCTCGCGGGTGCGCCTGTTGAAGCGGGCAAGGTGTATGTCGGTTCGGAGGGCGCCGCCGTCACGGTGGTTCCGCTCACCCCGCGCGAGGGCAAGAAGTACCTCGTGCGCGTGGAGGGCACGGGCTCGGAGTTCGATGGGCTGGTGCTGCCCGCCACCGTCAACGACTGGAGCAGCAGTTCCTCGGTGCGGATGAACTACGTCACGCAGTACCACGGCCGTGACTACGCGGTCGTCGTCGTGTCCGGCTCCAGCACCGAGCTGTACGTGCCGGGCCGCCGCAGCAACGGCATCGGCGTCCGGTACGACGCCAAGCGCACCGAGTCGCTCAAGTCCGACGACGTCTACTCGCAGTTCCAGAAGCTGGAGAAGGCCGGCACGCTCGCCAAGCTGATGGCGTTCGATCGCAAGGCGGAGATGACGCGCCACGATGGCGAGTACGCCGAGAAGCTCAAGGCGATGAACGCGTCGTGCGGCACGCAGGTGGCGGGCACGCTCGACTGGAGCTCGGTGTCCGACGACCTCATCAAGGAGTACAGCATCTCCGGCTTCTGCGAGGCGCCGCTGGCCTCGCTGCGCGCCCTCTGCGACATCTCCGAGGAGGCGCGGCGCACGGTGAAGGCGAAGGTGAAGCAGGTCGACTGCCGGTTCGGCGCCAGCGTGGATCCGAAGCTTGAGGCGGATCGCCTCATCTGGACGACGGCCAAGGACGCCTCGAACCAGGAAGAGTTCGCCACCCGCTACTTCAAGCAGAACCTGTGAGCCGGAGCCACCCCATGACCTTCAAGCGATTCCTCACCGCGGCGGCCCTCGTCGTCACCGGCACCTCCCAGGCCGTGGAGCCCCCTTGGGGCAAGGAAGAGAACCTGGGGCAGCGCATGGCCCTCGAGGCCACGTCCGTCTGCACCGATGGCAAGGGCCACTACGTCGCCATCGCGCCCATGCCCGAGGAGGGCAAGTACGACTTCCAGATGTACTACGGCGACGGCAAGCAGTTCGTCGAGGTGGCCCCGCCCGAGGGCTACACCTCCGCCACGAGCTTCCTGGAGCCGCGCTTCTTCAACAAGGGCGCCAACCCGAACTTCCGCGGCATGGACATGCGCGTGTACTCGTCCGTGGAGCTGAAGGCGAAGGAGCAGAAGTGCTCCCTGCGCTGCGGCGACCACGAGGTGCCCCTGAAGTGGGTGGCCGGAGAGCAGGCGCGTGAGCTGCTGCGCAAGGCGGCCTTCGCGCCGAACCCGCAGAAGTACGTGCCCTACGCGCTGCTGCGCGACACGCAGGGCAACTACTACTTCGTGGACCGCGGCTTCCTGCCCTCCGAGGCCAAGAGCTTCCGCGTCTTCATCGGCCCCCGAGGCGACCTCAAGCAGCAGAAGATGACCAACGTGGTGTCCGACTCCGAGGGAGAGATCTTCTCCACGAAGAAGGGCGAGCTGCGGCTCGTGCTGGACAAGCAGAAGTCGCCCGTGTGGATCGCCAGCTCGAAGAAGACGCTCGAGCTGCGCGTGGTCCCCGTCGAGGAGAACCTCCCGCTCGTCTACAACGAGCTGGGTGTCTACACGGGGGCGCGCTTGGGCACGCCCTGCGACGACCAGTAGTGCCGGCCTTCGCTCAGACGCGCACCAGCAACGCGAGCTGGTGCGCGCCGATGCCCAGCCCCACCATCACCAGCCAGCGCGTGCGCAGCGCCTTCTGGAAGCGCGCCAGCGTCACGGGGATGGAGGCAATCACCATGTTGCCGTAGTCCTCGTAGGTATCCAGGTACTCGCGCGGGCGGAGCTCCTGGGCCCAGTGGTCCATCAGCTTGCGCGTGGCCTGGTGCGCGATGAGCGTCACGTCCTCGCCCCGCAGGCCGTGTTTGGCCAGCAGTCGCGCCACCAGCCGCGGAGGACCGTCCATGCCCGACTTCAAGAAGGCCTGGATGCCCGCCACCGGGTCGATGCCGTAGGTGGGCTGCTCCAGCCCATTTTCGGCGCGGCGGCGCATCGTCATGGCGCCGTACTCGTTGCTGAAGGTGTCCGCGGCGTAGTCCACCAGCACGAGTCGCTCGCCTGGACCGACCACGGCCGCGCCCGCCGCATCCCCGATGCCGATGGCGTGGCCCTGGCTGTAGTCCACGTTGCGCGTCCACCCTGCCCCGGCCACCACCAGCGCGCGCTGCAGCGCCCCCGCGCGAATGCCTTCCCAGGCCAGCACCACGCCCATGAGGAAGTTGCCGAAGTCCGCCTGCACCGGGACGACCATCACGTCCTGGCCGAGCCCCAGGTCGCGATGCACCTCGTACAGCGCGTTGGGCGTGATGAAGTCGGAGACGGACACGTAGCCATACAGCCGCTCCACGTCCTGCGTGCCCAGCCCCGCGTCCTGGAGCGCCGCGCGCCCCGCCTCCGCGGTGAGCGCGCTCAGCGACTCGCCGGGCGCGAGCACCCGCCGCTCACGGTTGCCGTAGAAGAGGGCCTGCTCGCCCGCGCCCGCGGCCTTGCGAAGGGGCTCGAAGACAGGGTCGTCGTTGAGGCGAACGTGCGCCGGCAGCGCGGCGCCCGTTCCGATCAGCGCGATGGAGGGCGCGTCCATGGGCGCGCCTTGCCTAGCGTCCGTCGGCGGCGACGGCGGCGAAGCGCTCTCCGAACGGAGGAACCTCGCGGTAGTCGACGTGGGCGATGATGACCTGCGGCTGGCGGTCCGCGTCCGCGCGACGCAGGACCTCGGGCATCAGCGCGCTGAGCTGGCCGGGGCCCTTCACCGTGTGCGCACGGGCGCCGAGCGACATGGAGAAGGCCTCCAGGTCCGGATTGCCCAGACCGTAGAACTCATCCTCCAGCGGGTAGCTGCTGTCCTGGGCGCGCTCGCCATGGTTCACCATGCCGAGGAAGTTGTCGTTGAGCACCAGCGTCACGGTGCCCACCCGGTGGCGGGCCGCGGTCAACAGCTCGGTGCCGTTCATCAGGAACGCGCCGTCGCCGGTGAACGCCACCGCCGCGCGCTCCGGCCGCCCCACCTTGCCGCCGATGACGGCGCCGCAGGACCAGCCCATGGACGACAGGCCACACGGGAAGAAGATGCGCGTGGGCGCGGACACGTGCAGGCAGTGCGCCGCCCAGCCCGTGCAGTTGCCCATGTCGATGTACAGGTCCATGTCCGGGCGCAGCTGCGCGTCCAGCTCGGCCATGAGGTGCTGCGGCTTCACCATGCCCTCGGACTGGGGCGCGCGCGGCACCAAGGGCTGATCCATCAGCGACATCACCTGCGCCCACCGCTCGCGAACCCGCGCGCCGCTGGACGGACCGATCATCTGCCCCAGCTCGCTGAGGCCCGCCATCACCGAGCCCACGTCCGCGACGATGGGCAGGCGCACCGGGAGGAACTGGCCGATGTTCGCCGCGTTCACGTCCACCTGGATGACGTTGCGCACGGCCTGGAAGTGCTTGTGGAAGCTGCGCGTGGCCCACTCGCCCAAGCGGCTGCCCAGCACCACCAGCACATCCACGCCCTCGCGCAGGTAGGCCTCGGCGCGCTTGCTGCCGCACAGCCCCAGCACGCCCAACGACAGCGGATCCCGCTCGGAGAACAGGCCCTTGCCGCGCAGGCTCGTGGCCACCGGGATGCCGTGCTGGGTGACGAAGGCGCAGAAGGCCTCGCCCTGGGTGGCCATGGCCTCACGCGCGCCCGAGCCCAGGAAGATGAGGGGGCGGCGCGCGGTGCGCAGCATGGAGAAGGCGGCGCGCAGGTCCTCGAAGGGCGCCGCGGGCGGCCGAGCGCGGAAGGTGCCTCGGGTGGTGGGCAGCGTCACGCGCTCGATGCGCTGACGCGCGATGTTCGACGGGATGCTCAGGTGCGCGGCGCCGCCCGGAAGTCCCTGCGCGGTGCGCAGCGCGCGCGCCAGCAGCCGAGGGAAGCTCTGCGCATCCACGATGCCCGTGGACGCGGCGCACGAGTTGCGGAACACCTCCACCGTGTTCACGCCGTGCGTGCCGTTGCTCTCCTGGATGGCGGACATGCCGAAGCGATCCGTCGCCACCTGACCGGAGATGGCCAGCAGGGGAACCTGATCCAGGTTCGCGGACGCCACGCCGGTCAGCGCGTTGGTCGCCCCCGGCCCCGCCGTCACCATGCACACGCCCAGCTTGCCCGTGGCGCGCGCGTAGCCATCCGCCATGAACGCCGCGCCACCCTCGTGCGACGCGATGATGAAACGGATGGACGGGTGCTTGCGCATCCCCTGCTGGAACGGCGCGATGTTGCCGCCCGGAATGCCGAACACCGCGTCCACTTCCTCGCTCTCGAGGTGGGCCAGCACGCAGTCCGCGACGGTGAGGTCCTCCACCGTCTGATAGCCGCGCGCGTGCTGCTCGCCGTACATCGGCAGCGGCTCGGGCGGCTGCACAGGACGCGCTTCGCTCACCACCGGAACCCCCACCTCGCCTCGCAGGACCTCCATCGCTCCATCGTGAGTGAGGCTCGATGCGGAGGTCGGGGCGTGGAATTCAACGAGCGAGCGAGTGGACATCGGCCTGCGTCTCCGTTCATCCAGCTTGGGCGATTCACTCCCTGTGGATTCTGGGGTCGGGAGTGCGTCACCCGGGTCGGGAAAACCCGGTTGTTTGAATCGGCGTTGCGTGGATACTGGAAAGTTTCAGTCGCTTAGTAGCCGAACAGCCCCGGATTGGGAAGTAAAAAACTTGGAAATCCGATTGGAGCCGCAGAGCAGGGCTGTACCGGCGTTGATCCCATCCCATCCTGCTGGGTTAGCATTCGAGACACTCGTACGCCCTCGAGTACGAGACATGAGGCGTCGAGGGTCACATCACGTGGGGGTTGGAGATGGCTGAAAATCTGCGAACGGAGTACGGGTTTCGAGCAAACGCGTCGGGCTACATCACCCCGGCCGAAGCGAACGCCTGGTTCGATGATCTTCGCGCCAAGGTGGCGATCAAGAAGGGGCGTCCGTTCGGGCTGATGGTGGATATCCGCGGGCAGAAGGCGAATCCGCCGGAGACCCAGGAGATCATCAAGCAGGCCATGGGTTGGCTGCGGCAGAACGGCATGGTCCGCTCGACGGTCGTGCTCGACAGCGCCGTGGCTCGCCTGATGATGGTGCGGATGGCGAAGCAAACCGGCGTCTACCAGTGGGAGCGCTACCTCGACGCGTCCAAGGACACGGAGTGGGAGGCCAAGGCGATTGATTGGATCGTCCACGGCCACGAGCCCAGCAAGGAAGAGGACGCCGCGGCGTAGGCGCACTCCTCCAACACTGCCCCGCTCACGCGCGGGGCAGCGGACGCGAGGTGGAGGGCCGAGCATCACGTGAGGGAGTGGCCCCGTCGCCACTCCCCCTCGAGTAGCGCGAGCAAGGTGGTGTCCCCGAACCCTTCGGGTTCCGCCACGTGATGCTCCCTGAGAACTCCCTCCACCTGAAAGCCAGCTCGCAGCAGCACCCTCAGCGAGGCGCCATTGCGTGAGTCGACGCGCGCCTCCAGGCGGTGCAGCCCCATCCGTCCAAATCCAAAGTGCAGCAGCGCGGGGAACAGCTCCTTCATCACGCCCTGCCCCCACAGTTGCCGGGCCACGACGTAGCCCACCTCGGCGCGCCGGTCTCGCTGGCTCCACGAGAAGATGCCGACATAGCCGGCTGGAGCCGCATCGGCGTGCTCGCACAAGACCCAGCGCATCCCCTCCCCTCTGCGCACCGCTTCCAGGTCGCGCGCGAGCTTCTCGCGCATCTGCTCAATCCGGTGGATGAGGCGAAAGCCCAGGTAGCGCCCCACCTCGGGGTCGCCGTAGATGGCCGCGAGGGCCTCGGCGTCCGCCAGCTCTGGCGCGCGCAGGCGCAGGCGCTCGGTTCGAAGCTCGGGAATGGGCTCCAGGGGACGCGGCGGCATGGGGGCCTCGGCGGCACGGAAGACGACCCGCCAATGTAGCCCCCGCGCACGCGCAGGAAGGTGTCCCTGGAAACCGGGCGCCCAGTGCTCAACGCCCGGGCACGTCGACCCCAGGACACCTCACTCCGAGCGCATCGCCTCGACGGGATCGAGCTTCGCGGCCCGGGCCGCCGGATAGATGCCGAACACCAGCCCCACGCCGCAGCTCATGACCAGCGAGAGGACCACGGCCCAGACCGGCACCTGCATGGGGAACAGCAGCACCCACTGCCCCAGGAACGTCAGCCCGAAGCCGAGCGCCACCCCCAGCGTGCCGCCAATCAGGGACAGCAGGATGGCCTCGGTGGCGAACTGCCCGAGGATGCGGCGGCGCTTGGCGCCCAGGGCCTTGCGGATGCCAATCTCCCGCGTCCGCTCGGTCACCGACACCAGCATGATGTTGAGGATGCCGATGCCGCCCACCACCAGCGACAACAGGCACACGCCCACGCCCGCCAGCGCGATGACCTTCGAGAGCTGGTTGAAGGACGCGGTCATCGACTCGTTGGTGTGAATCTCGAAGTCGTTCGCGTCGCGCGGCGTCAGGTCGCGGCGACGGCGCAGCAGGTGCGTCACCTCGTCCTGCGCCTTCTGGAACACCTGGCCATCCCGAGCCTGGATGTCGATGTCGAGCGAGCGGTTCTTCCCGTAGAGCTGCTGGAAGACCTTCATCGGGACCGTCACCTGGTTGTCCAGGCTCATCATCCCCATGAAGCTGCCGCGCTTCTGCAGGATGCCAATGACGAGGAAGGGCCGCCCCTGGATGCGCACCTCGTAGCCCACCGGGTCCACCCCCGGGAACAGCGCGTCCGCGACATCGAGCCCCAGCACCACGACCGGGCGCCCGTCCAACGACTCCGTCTCGTTGAAGAAGCGACCCTCCGCGACGGACACCCCGCTCGTCAGCGGATACGAGGGCTCCGTCCCCACCACGCGCACGGACGGCCGCGTCTCGCGCGCCGAGGTGGCGACCTTCTGCCCGCCCTGATCATCCATGGGCGTGGCCGCGAGCACGGACGGGCAGCCCTCCTGGATGGCGCGCACCTCCTCCATCCGCAGGTCCTTGCGCTTGGCGTACTTGGCCCAGTTGAAGCGCCCGAACCCGGAGGGCCACTTCGTCACCTCGAAGGTGTGGGCCCCCAGCCCGCCGAGGTCCCGGTTCACCTTGACGCTGAGCCCCTCGATGAGGGCCATCATCGTGATGACCGTGGCCACCCCGATGACGATGCCCACCAGCGTCAGCAGGGAGCGCAGCGGGTTCCCCAGGAACGTGCCGAGCGCCAGCCGAAGGTTGTCCCAGAACGCGCGCATGAGGCCTACTCGTAGCGGAGCGCTTCCACCGGGTCCAGGTTCGCCGCGCGGGCCGCCGGCCAGATGCCGAACAAGAGCCCCACCACCGCCGCGAACGCCACCCCGCTGAAGACCGTCTCCGGGCGCACGTCCGCCGCCAGGGGGGTGATGAGCGAGATGATCTTCGCCGTGCCCAGCCCCACCACCGTCCCGAGCAGTCCGCCCACCGCGGACACGCTCGCGGCCTCCATGAGGAACTGGAGCACGATGGTGCGCCGCCGAGCCCCCAGCGCGCGCCGCACGCCTATCTCGCGGGTCCGCTCCCGCACGGACACCAGCATGATGTTCATGATGCCGATGCCGCCCACCAAGAGCGTGATGAGGCCCACGCCCACCGCCACGCCGTAGAGCGCGCGCGTGAGCTGCTCATACGTCTGCGCGAGCGTGTCCGGCTTGTTGATGGAGAAGTCGTCGGGCTGATCCGCGGGCGTGCCCCGCACGCGACGCACGATCCCCACCAGCTGATCCTCGTACTGCTTCACCTTGCCCGCGTCCTCCACCGCGATGGCGATCTGCATGGGCCGGCCCTTGCCGAAGCTCGCGTAGAAGGTCCGGAAGGGCACCAGGACGACCAGGTCCAGGTTCTCCTCCACCACCTTCCCCTTCTTGGCCAGCGTCCCCACCACCTGGAACGGCCGGCCGTCCACGCGCACGGTCTGCCCCAGGGGGCTGATGCCCGGGAAGAGCGAACTGGCGACCTCCGCGCCCAGCACCGCCACCGGCCGCGTCACCTCGTCGTCCGAACTCGTGAGGAAGCGGCCCGTGGCCACCTCGTAGCCCGACACCGAGAGGTACTCCTCCATCACGCCAGTGATGCGCACGCTGGACACCTGCGCATCGCCGCGCGCGACGTCCGACACCCGCTGCACCGCGGGCGAGATGGCGCTGATGAACGGTGCCTGCGCGCGAATTCGCGCCACCTGCTCCAGCGTGAAGTTCTTCCGGTTGCGGAAGAGCCACCAGTCCCCTCGGAAGACCCAGGGGAACTTGGACACGTAGAGGGTGTTGGCCCCCAGCGTGGCCAGCTGGTTGTGGAACGACGTGTTGAGCCCCTGGATGATCCCGACGATGGCCAACAGCGTGGCCACCCCGATGCCAATGCCCAGGGTGGTCAGCACCGTGCGCATGCGGTTCGCGCGCAGCGAGAACAGCGCGATGCGCCCGCCTTCCAGCACGTCCACCCGGAAGCCTTGGCGAAAGCTCATGCGCCTCCCGTCACCGCCGCCACCGCCGCCCCCGTGCCCAGCGCCACCTCGCGGCCCGGACCGTCCGCGACCACCTCGCCGTCACTCAGGCGAATGGCGCGTGGACACCGCGCCGCCAGCTTGGGCTCGTGCGTGACGAGCACCAGCGTGTGGCCCGCCTTGTGGAGCTGCTCGAAGAGACGAACGATCTCCTCGCCCGTGGCCGAGTCCAGGTTGCCCGTGGGCTCGTCCGCCAGGAGCATGGACGGCTCGGACACCAGCGCGCGGGCGATGGCCACGCGCTGGCGCTGACCGCCGGACAGCTCGTTGGGCCTGTGGTGCATGCGGTGCGTGAGCTGCACCTTGTCCAGCGCCGCCTTGGCTCGCTCGCGCCGCTCCCGGGCCGGCACGCCCCGGTACACCAGCGGCAGCTCCACGTTGGCGAGCGCCGTCTCGCGGGGCAGCAGCTGGAACGTCTGGAAGATGAAGCCGATCTCGACGTTGCGGATGACGGCGAGGTCGTCGTCATCCATGCGCGACACGTCCTTGCCGTTGAGCAGGTAGCGGCCACTGGTGGGAGTGTCCAGGCAGCCCAGCACGTTCATGAGCGTGCTCTTGCCAGAACCTGACTGGCCGATGATGGCCACCCACTCCCCTCGCGCCACGCCGAACGAGATGCCGCGCAGGGCGCGGACCTCCTCGCCACCCACGAAGAAGACGCGGGTGAGCTGCTCCACCTGGATGAGCGCGGACTGACGGGTGCCGCTGGCTTCGCTCACGACTTGCTACCGCCCTTCATGCCGCCACCGGCGCCCAGCTCAGGCTCGCGCACCGAGTCCCCCGGGTTCAGCTCCTTGGACAGCGTGCGGTAGGGGCCCTCCACCACGCGGTCGCCGTCGTGAAGTCCCTCCACGACCTCCAGCTCCGTGTCGGACGCGATGCCCGTGCGCACGCGCCGCACCTGCGCCTTGTTGTCCCCGTCCACCACGAAGACGACCTTGGCGAGCGCCTCCGTGCGGCGCTTGGCCGTGAGGGTGTCTCCCTCCACGGGCGGCTTGTAGTCCGGCAGGCTGCGCTCGGCGCGCACCGTGACGGCCTGGATGGGCACCAGGAGGGTGTCCGCATGCGTCTCGGCGCTGATGCGCGCCTCGGCGCTCATGCCCGGGAGCACGCTCGGCGGCCGCGAGTCCAGCGCCACCGTGACGGGGAAGCTCGTCACCTCCGCCTCCGTGCCCGCGTTCTTGATGAGCGCCTTCTGGGCAATCTCCACCACCGAGCCCTGGAAGGTCTGCCCCTCCAGCGCGTCCATGGTCACCTCGGCGGGCTGGCCCGTCTTGAGGTGCACCACCTCGTGCTCGCCCACCTCGAACTTGACCTCCATCACGTTGAGCGCGGCGATGGTCATCACCACGTCCTCGGAGAAGTCCGAGCCACGCACGCGCTCACCCACCTCGCGCGACATCTCGATGACCGTGCCGTCGATGGGGGACTCCAGCGTCGTCTTGGCGAGGTCCGTGGCGGACTGCTCCAGGAACGCCGCGTTCTGCGCGAGCCGCTGCTTGGCCGCGGCCACCTTCGCCTCGGCCGTGTCCAGCGTGGCGCGCGCCGTCTCCAGCTCCGCCCCGGACGCCAGGCCCTTGTCGGTCAGGCCCTGCACGCGCCCGAGTTCGGCGCGCGTGCGAGCCGCGTCCACCTCGGACACCTGGACCTCCGCCTTCGAGGCGTTCACCGACGCCTGGGCCTGCTTCACCGAGGCCTCGTAGCGACGCTTGTCGATGCGGCCCAGCACCTGGCCCTTCTTGACGATGTCCCCTGCCTTCACCGCCAGCTCGACCAGGTCGCCGGACAGGTTGGAGGAGATCTTCACCGTCGTGGCCGCCTGCACCTTGCCCGCGCCTGTGATGGTCCGGGTGATGGAGCCCTTGCGGACTCGCGACAACTGGACCTCCTGGGTCGGAGGAGGCCGCTCACGCAAGCCCCCCGCCGTGATGGCCGCCGCCCCGAGCGCGAGCCCGCCGGCGATTACTGCCTTCCACCACTTCATCGTGCGTCTCCCGAGTTCAACAGGCCCGTCGCCCGAAGCAGGGCATAGCGAGCGATTTCCACATCGATGCGACTCTGCAACATGGACAGCTCGGCCTGCGTGAGCTTGAGCTGAGCGTCCCGAACATCCAAGGTCGAACCCGCGCCCGCGCGGAACCGCTCGTTCGCCAGGGACAGGCCCTGGGAAGCGGCCTCACGGTTCTCCGCGGCCAGCTTCGACGAGGCGATCTGCCCATCGAGCGCCTGATGGGCGCGGCGGACCTCGGCCTCCAGCTCGCGGATGGTCTGCGCCTGCCCCAGCTCCACCCGGCGCAGCTGCGCGTCAGCCCGCTTGGACTGGGCATCCGTGGCGAAGCCGTTGAACAGGTCCCACGAGAGGATGACGCTGCCCGTGAATGTGTTGCCCAGGCCCGGGTCGCTCACGAACGGACCCGGATCCGGGTTGCCGTGATTGAACCGCCCGTCCAGGGACAGCCGGGGCAGATACCCCGAACTCGCGATGGAGCGCTGGAGCTCCGCCGAGCGGACCTGCTGCTGGAGCACCCGAAGGAGCGCGCGGTGCTGACGCGCCGCCTCGATCGAGGACTCGAGCGGGGGCGCGGGGGTGGGCTCCTGCGTGAGCACGCCCGGGGCCACCGCCTGCAAGTCCGTGGTGCCCGGCTGGGCCAGCCACACGGAGAGCTGCGCCTGGTCCGACACGAGCTGCGTCTGGCGCTGGACGACGCTGATGCGGTCGTTGCCCAGGTTCACCCGCGCGGCGATCTCCTCGCTCTTGCCCACGCGGCCCGCCTGGAACAGGGCGCGGGCGCGCTCGAGCTGCTCCTCGCTGCGCTGCACGTTCGCCTGGAGCACGTCGAGGGTGGCCTGGGACAGGTACAGGGTGAAGAAGCGCCGGATGGCCTCCATCTCCGAGGTGTCCGCCTGCTCCTCCGCCTGGCCCCGCGCGGCCTCGCGGTTGGCGCCCGACTGCTCCACCTGCTTCCAGCGGGCCCGGTCATAGATGAGCTGCGTGAGGCCAAACCCCAGGCTGTAGCTGTCGCTGGTGTTGGACGGCGTCTCGATCTCCCGGACCGAGAAGGTCAGCGAGCCGTCCGGCCCGATGGTCGGCGCGGTCTGCACCACCTTGCGGCGGCCGACGTAGTCCAACGACGCCGACGCGTTGAGCCCCACCTGGGGGAGCAGCGCCGAGCGCGAGAAGCGCACGTCCTGCTCGGCGGAGGTGAGATCCAGGAGCGTCTGGAGCGCCTGCGTGTTCTGCCGGCCCTGGGTGCGGGCTTCCTCGAGGGTAATCGGGGTGGCGGCGAGGAGGGCCGCGACGAGGAGCGCGCTCACTTGGCACCTCCGCCCATCGCCGGGAGGCCGACGAAGAAGACGCCCACGTACATCGCGTAGAGCACGCCGGAGAGCAGCACCGCGCGGCTCTTGGTCATGCCCGTGGCCGCGGAGAAGCCCAGTCCCAACAAGGCGGCGCTCCAGAGGTTGAAGAAGTCAGCGCCCTTGAGGAGGCCCTGCACGCGGGGCGAGAGGCCCTGGAGGAACGCGAGGCTCGAGGGCACGAGCCGCTCGGCGCGCGCCTCGGTCAATCCGAACTGGAAGAAGGCGCAGACGGCGAAGATGAGGTGGTAGAGGGCGATGGGCAGCAGCGCGAGCGCCGCCGCGGACACGAGTTGCTCGAACGGGGCCGGCTTCTCGAAGAGCCAGGTGCACAGCCACAGCACCGCGGCCAGCAGCACCACCGACAGCGGCATCACGAAGACGCCCTTGGCGATGCCACCCACCAGCGCCTTGCGGGAAGCCGTCTGGACCTTGTCCGCCAGCTCCGACTCGGACAGACCCGAGAGGTCCCCCGACGAAGCGGCCTCCGCCAGCACGGAGGGGGTGGCGTCCCACCGCAGGGAAAACGCCGTCCCGGAGACGGACACGCAAAGGGCGAGGATCAGGAGGGGCCACACCCAGCGGCGGGCCTCGACGGCGACGCGCGTTCCCTCGAAGGGGTCGACAAAAACGCGCGCCGGTTGTGCAAGAGAGGTCATGGTAGGGGTCTCGGAGCGATATACGACGTCCGCCCTTAGGCAATTGCCTAGCCAGCCGAGTTGACGCGCGAAACAGGCAGCCAGCCAACCGAATTCCGCGCATTTGGAGACGTTCCAGGTCGTTTCAGCCGGCCTGTAGCGACCTGTAGCGGAAATTTTGCCGCGGCGATCCGAAGGGTGTATTCCGCTCGGCTGCACGCTTGCCGGAGCTCGAATGGTCGACAGCACGGATCTCGCCCAAGTACTCCACGAAGCGAATGACATCGCCCAGAGCGTGGCCCAGCGGCTCACGTCGGCGCACGTCATGCTCGCGCTCTACACGGTGGAGAACCGGGCGCAGTTGCTGCTGAAGGACTGGGGGGTGGACGAAGACTCCCTCCTCCAACTGCTCACGGAGGCCCCGAGCGAGTCGGACGGCCTGGTGCGCGAGCTGTGCGCCAAGGCGCGGGAGCTGGCCACCAGCTCGCGCTCGTCCGAGGCGGACTGCCTGCACCTGCTCATCGCCGTCACCCGCGTGCGCTGCGTGGCCAATGACCTGCTCGTGCGAGCGGGCATCGACCTGCGGAACCTGGGCAACACGGCCCTCTCCTACTTCGTCAGCGGGCGCATGCCCCGGCGGCTCCAGCCCGGCCGGGTCCAGACAGTGGCCACGCGCGCCCCTCCCGCGCGCCCCCTCGGAGCGCCTCCGTCTCCCCTCCCCGCCTCCGCCGTCGCGGTGAGCCTGCCCCGCGCCATGCCGGTCGCTCCGCCGCCGGCCCCGGTCGCCACGCCTTCGCGCTCCACGCCGGCCCTGTCGCCGCGTGACCTCATCGACACGGACGAGGACGTCCATCCTCCCGCCCCCGAGCCGGTCAAACCCGCCGCGCCCGTCGCCCGGGTCCAGCCCGTCGCGCCCCCGGCTCCGGCCGCGCGTCCCACGCCGCCGCCGGCTCCCGCGCTGGCCCCCACGCCGGCGCGCGGGTTGGCCTCCGGACTGGCGCTCGACCCCAAGACGTTCCCCATGCTCACGTCGCTGGGGCGCAACCTGAGCCAGGCCGCCCGCGAGGGAAAGCTCGACCCCGTGGTGGGCCGCGCACGGGAGGTCGAGGAGGTCATCGACGTCCTCGGCAAGCGGCGCACCAACAACCCGTGCCTGCTGGGCGAGCCCGGCGTGGGCAAGACGGCGGTGGTGGAGGGCGTGGCGCAGCGGCTCTTGGAGCTGCGCGGCACGCTCGCGGAGAAGATCCTCGTGGAGCTGGACATGGCCACGCTGGTGGCGGGCACGCAGCTGCGCGGCTCGTTCTCCGAGAAGCTCAACGCGCTGAAGGACGAGGTCCGCAAGGCCGAGGGCCGCGTGGTCGTCTTCATCGACGAGATCCACACCCTGGTGGGCGCCGGCTCCACGGGCGATGGCCCCCAGGACGCGGCCAACGAGCTCAAGACCGCCATGGCGCGCGGTGAGTTCCCGTGCATCGGGGCCACCACCCACGACGAGTACCGCAAGTTCATCTCCGCCGACCCGGCCCTGGAGCGCCGCTTCACCGCCGTGGTGGTGAACGAGCCCTCCGTCCCGGAGACGGTGCAGATCCTCCAGGGCATCATCAGCCGCTACGAGGAGCACCACGCGCTGCGCTACCTGCCCGAGTCGCTGGAGGCAGCCGCGTCCCTGGCGAGCCGGTACGTGACGGACCGCTTCATGCCGGACAAGGCCATCAGCGTGGTGGACCTGGCCGGCAGCCGGGCGCACCGCGAGGGCAAGACGCGCGTGGAGCCATCCGACGTGGCGCGCGTGGTGGCGAAGCTCGCGGGGGTTCCCGAGGAGCGGCTCCTGATGAACGACTCGGCGCGGCTGCTCCTCCTGGAGCATGATCTCGCCGAGCGCGTCATCGGGCACGAGGACGCCATCGGGCGCATCTCCCGGGTCATCCGGCGCAACTACGCGGGCTTCGCCTCGCGCCGCCCCATGGGCAGCTTCCTGTTCCTGGGCCCCACGGGTGTGGGCAAGACGGAGATGGCCCGCGCGCTGGCCGAGGTGCTCTTCGGCAGCCGTGACTCGCTCGTCCGCGTGGACATGAGCGAGCTGGCCGAGGCGCACGGCGTCTCTCGCCTCATCGGCGCGCCCGCGGGCTACGTGGGCTTTGGCGAGGGTGGCCAGCTCACCGAGCCCGTGCGTCGCCGTCCCTCGTCCGTGGTGGTGCTGGATGAGATTGAGAAGGCGCACCGCGAGGTGCAGCTGCTCCTCCTCCAGGTCCTGGAGGAAGGTCGCCTCACGGACGGCAAGGGCCGCCACATCGACTTCTCGAACACCGTCATCGTGATGACGACGAACCTGGGCGCCGAGGCGTTCTCGCGCACCAGCCGGCCCGTGGGCTTCGGCGCGGACGCGGCGCAGGGCTCGACGGATGCGCTGGAGGCGGCGGCCTCGGCGGCGCGCAAGGCCCTGCCCCCGGAGCTGTGGAATCGCATCGATGAGCGGCTGCCGTTCCGTCCCCTCGCGGAGGTGGAAGTGGCGCGCATCGCCACGCTGCTGCTGGCAGAGAGCAGCAAGCGCCTGTCCACCGAGCGCGGCATCGAGTACGTCGCGGGCGACGACGTGGTGGGCCACCTCTTGAAGTCGGGCGGGTTCGATCCGCAGCTCGGCGCGCGGCCCATGCGGCAGATGGTGCAGCGGTTGGTGGAGGGCCCCCTCGCCGAGCGCATCCTCGCGGGTGAGTTCGGCGCGGGCGACCGCGTGCACGTGCAGGTGCGCTCCGGTCAGCTCCAGTTCCTACGCGCCTGAAACACGAAGGCCGGACGCCGCGGGTTCACGCGGCATCCGGCCTCGAGAGTCCTATGGACTCAACTGCTCAGCGAATCAGGGGCAGGGGTTGTTCGGGCGGTTGACGACCTGCGTGAAGTGGGTCGCGAGCCCGCTGGACACCGCGGCCGCGGCCGCGAGGCTCGCCTTGCCGGCCGGCGCGCCCGTGTCGTAGACGACCACGAGGGCCTGGCCCTCATTCACGGTCGCCGGCACATCCACGGAGATGGACTTGCCCGGATCCAGCGTGAAGCGGCCCTGGCCCAGTGGGCGCAGCTGCGCCATCAGCTCCTGGTTGGCGCTCGTCAGGCCCTCCAGCGACAGGCCCTGGTTCACCACCGCGAAGCGCACGTTGGTCAGCTCCATGCGCACCGCGACCTCGGTGGAGAAGAGGTGATCGAAGCGGATCACGGGCTTCGTGGGCGACGGATACGAAACACCCGTGGACACGTTCAGGATGACGCTGCCGCGGATGCGCCCACCGGACTTGTTCGTCCAGTACATGTCCTTGATGGTGCTGTGGCAATCCGACGTGCTCCAGCCGACGTGGATCTGATCTCCCGGCGGGATGGGCGAGTTGTTGCCCCACATGTTCTGCCAGTGGATGACGGTGTTGCCGTCCGCCGTCGGCTGATTGCTCACTTCGTAGAAGTAGCCGTCCCAAGCTCCGGAGCCGTAGCCATCGAACGTGCTGGTGACGCCCTCATTGCCATCCAGAACCACCGCCACGTCATACGCCGTGGTCGTTCCGGTGTTGCGGAGGTCTACGTTGTAGTCGTACGCAGCCGCGCCCTGTGCGGCCAGGAGGAATGCCAGACCGGACAGCTTCATGCCCAAGCTCTTCATGACACTGTGTCCTTCCCACGCCACGCGAGAGGGACGCGGGGGTGCGTCCATCGGGGAGTGCGGGTAGCTGTCACCAGTGCAGTCGCAATGCCATCCGTGCGCCTTCGAGTGCCGGAGAGAGTTCGCGCGCCCGCACGCGTGACATGTCGGGCCACAACAGGAGCCTCGCGTGTGGCGTCGGATGCCACAGCCGCGCGCATGACGCGCTGCTACCGTGCGGACATGCGTTCCCGTTCACCTCGCGCGCGGCGCCGCGCCCCTTCGGATCCGCCGCGTCCTCCCGTCGTCATCGTGGGTTCCGGCCGACTCGGCGGTGCCCTGGGCCTCGCGCTCCAGGCCCGTGGCTGGCCCGTGCGCGTGGCCTCGCGTGACGCGGAAGGACAGCGCCGCACGCGCGCGCTGGGACTCGTCTCCGCGACGGAAGATGACGTGAAGAAAGCGCGCGTGTGTCTGCTGTGCGTCCCCGACGCGGCGGTGCCCTCGGTATCGCGCGAGCTGGCGACGCGCCTGCCACGCAGCGTGGCGTTGGTGCACACCGCGGGCGCCCTGCCCCTCACCGCTGTCGATGCGTCACGAGGCCGCGCGGTCGGCTCGTTCCATCCGCTGTGCGCGGTGTCCTCGCCTCGAGATTCGCTCGCGGGCCACGCGGTGGCCCTCAGCACGCGCTCTCCCGCGCTGCGCTCCGTGCTGCGGCGGATGGCCGAGGACGTGGAGCTTCACGCGCTCGACGTGCCCGAGTCGCGGCGCGCCGCCTATCACGCGGGCGCGGTGCTGAGCGCGGGCGGACTCGTGGCGCTGGCGGATGCGGCGGTCGCGGCCCTGGGCGCGGCGGGAATCGAACACGAGGAGGCGCTCGCGGCGCTGCTTCCCCTGATGCGCTCGGCGCTGCGTGGCGTGGAGGCGCGTGGGCTCTCGGGCGGACTCACGGGCCCCGTCGTCCGAGGCGACACGGCCGTGGTGGCCGCGCACCTCGCGGCACTGCCACCGGACGTGGCGCAGCTGCATCGACTGCTGTCGCGGCGCGCGCTGGGGCTGGCCTCCGAGAGACTCAGCCCCGAGTCGCGCGCCGCGCTGGCACGACTGCTCGGCGACGACTGACTAGGTCAGGATGATGCGCGGGCCCTGCAGGGCCTTGCGCACGATGGCCAGGGCCTGCTCGGAGGCGGCCTCGGCCTCGGTGAGCCGGCGCAGGCACAGCTCGCCCTGCGCCTGCGTCACGGAGCGCTTCAGGTCCATGAGCAGGGTCATCGCGGCCTGGAGCATCTCCTGGCTCTGTGGCGACTGGGTGGCAGGCTTGCCGGCCGCCTGCGAGACGTGCGCCGTGAAGCGGTTGAGCACGTCCACCGTCGCGTTCGCGTCGAACTTCTCCAGCAGCGGCTTGATGCGCGCGGCGTTGATGCGGATGAGGCGAAGCGCACCCACCTTCTGGAACGCCGGGTGGATGAGGCCGATCTCCGACATGTCGAACGCGCCCAGCAGGCCCTCGTCCGGCGCCGGGTGCGCGTGCGGCACCACGTCCACGAAGAGCGCCAGCGGATCCGCGCCCTGGCGGAAGGCCTCCAGCTCGTCCTCATCCAGCGGCGGGAAGCTCGCCGGCGCGCCGATGAAGAGCAGCGGGAGGACGATGTCGTGCCAGAACTCCTCGGGCGCCGAGCCCGTCCCGCCCACGGTGGCGAACAGGTGCGTCATCAGCTCCGCGAGCCGAGGCGCGCGATCCGCCTGGTCCGCCAGCGTCTTGGTCGCATCCAGGCGCTGCAGGGACTGGACGATCTGCCCCTCGAACTGCTGCCGCGCCTCGGGAGGAAGCGGCGGCTGGGTCCGACCGAGCGCGTCACGAACATCGCGCGCCAGCGCATCCGGGCGGGTCTCCACGGCGGTCTTCGCCTTGGCCGGATCCACCACGATGAACTGGAGGAAGCCCGGGTCGAACAGGCGCTGGTAGTCCGCCGGCCCCAGGCGCGGGGCCTGTGAGGGATTGACGCTCAGCCGCACCTGCCCGAGCGAGCGGCGGATGTCCTGCGACAGGTCATCCAGCCGCGACAACTTGCCCTGCACCAGCGAGTCCATCACCGCCCCGAACGGGGACAGCATGATGATGGCGTCGGGGAAGCCCAGCGTGGCGCCCTCGGGAGAGTCGCGGTTGGGGAACCAGAAGCCCTGGTGCTCGGTGATGAGCCGCATGGCGAACGCGCCCGCCAGCCCCAGCGCCAGACCCTGGTGATCCGGGCTGTTCGGCTGGAACGGACCCACCAGCTTCGTGACAGCCGTCTCCACCTCGGCCCAGGGCGCCTTGAGCAGATCCACGGGCTTGCCCTCGGACTTCTCGAGGGCGGCGGAGACCTGGAGTTGTGCGTTGTGGACGTGCTGGGGAACGGGGTGCGCCTGGGCGGCGGGTTCGGACATGGGCGGTTCCTGAGAGAAGAGAAGCGGCGGCCACCCTTACCGTGAAAAACGCGGTCGTGGCCACGATTTGTGCCCGCTAGGATGATCCGCATGCCAGCTTCTTGCCGGCGGTTTCGCGGGTCTGTTCTCCTCGCTTGCCTCCTGATGTTCGCCACCGGGTGTGCGTACGTCACACCCCGTTTCCCGCAAAACATCCAGGCCTCGTTCGCGCGCGAGGAGATGCGGAAGCTCACCACGCGCTCGCTCGAGCTCTATTACCCAGAGCCGCTGCGGGCCTCCGCGCTGCGAGTGGCCGCGCGCCTGGAAGGCTGTGTCGAGCGGCTGCGGGGAGACGCCTGGAGCCAGACGCCTCGGCAGCGCGCGCTCATCTACCTGACCAGCGCCGACTTCAATAACGCCTACGTCGTCCCGAACCTGCCCAGCATTCCCCAGCAGATGGTGCTGCCCCAGCACATGTCGCTGGAGCTGTTCAACCTGTTCGGGCTGGGTGAGACGGACATCGGCGACGTCGCGTGTCACGAGGCCGTCCACTACGTCCAGATGCAGCAGGTGGACGGCGTGTGGGGCTTCATCAACCGCGTGACGGGCGGCGTGCTCCAGCCCAACATCTTCACCGAGTCCTGGTTCCTGGAGGGGCTCGCGACCTACTTCGAGGGTCGGCTGGGCAAGGACACGGGCCGCCCCTCCAGCCCCATCTGGCGCGGCTGGTTCGAGTCCATGGTCCAGGAGACAGGGGGCCATCTCAACCCCGGCTACCTGTCCGTCGAGCATCGGGCGATGGAGCCGTTCGGCGGCAACTACCTCACGGGCATGCACTTCGTGGAGTACCTGGCCCGCACCTACGGCGAGCGCAAGCTGTGGGAGCTGGTCGACGAGCAAGGCAGCTCGGTGGTGCCGCCGCTGGCGGTGACGCTGCGGTTCAAGAAGGTCTTCGGCAAGGACATCGGCTCACTGTTCTCGGACTACGCGCGGAGCCTGCGTGAGTCCCTCCATGTCCGCGAGCGCCCCGACTCGCAGCAGGTCCTCGTGCCGGGCGTGGGCTACTTCGCGCGGCTCGCCACCCACGCGGGTGACGGAGCCACGGCCGTGGTGAGCGAGGGTCGCGAGTCCATCCCCCATCTGTCTGTCTATGAGCGCGACGGACGGGTGCGCTTCGAGCGTGCGTTGGTGCAGCTCCTCCCGGGGCGCCGCTGGGTGCAGGCCAGCGCCACCTTGGTGAGCGGCATGTCGTTCAGCGCGGACGGAGCCTGGCTGTTCATGGTCGGCTCGGACCTGGACAACGAGGGCAGCTCCGTCTCGAAGCTCTGGAAGGTGGATGCCCGCACGGGTGACGTCGTTCGCCTGTGGGGTGGGCTGGAGGGAATGGGTGGCGCCGTCACTCCGGATGGCCTCGGCTATGTGTTCGTCCGAGTGCACGGCGACATCGCGAACCTCGTGCGGCTGGACCTGGAGACGGGGCGGCAGGACGCGCTCACGGACTTCACGTCACACGTGGCCATGGGCCCACCGGCCCTCTCCCCCGATGGCCAGCGGATGGTCTTCCCGATGGGCGGCGAGGCCGGATGGGACCTGGTGTTGAGGGAGGCGGATGGCGCGCTGCACTGGCTCACGCGGGATGGTCAGTTCAACTATTCGCCGAAGTGGTTGGACGCGGAGCGCGTGGTCTTCCTGCGCGAGCACGAGCAGCGCCTCCAGGCGCACGTCATGACGGTGGCCACGCGGGCGGTCTCGCGCATCACCGATGCGCCGTTCCTGGTGATGGACGTCGCGCCGATGGGACAGGACACCGTGGTCTTCCTCAACCGCGACGGCACCCACTTCACCGTGGACCACGCGCCGGTGACGGCCATCGCGGAGCCACTCGCGGCGACACCTCCGAGCCCCAGCGCGACTCCGCCCCAGTCCGCGACACCCATCCTTCCTGAGCGCACCGAGCCACCTGCGGTGACGGTGCTGACGCCGCCACCGCTTCCCGGTGAGTCCACGGCACCGCGGGGAGATGCACCTGCCACGACGGATGGCGTCGCCAGTGGCCCGACGGAAAACACCGCGCCGCCCGCGCTCCCAACAGACGCACCTCAACAGACTCCCGCGCCTGAGCCGCTCGCTCCGGCCACATCGGCGGTCTCGGTGTCCGTGCTCGACGAACCCGTGCAGCCACCGCCCGAGGCCGGCCACATCCTGGAGGTCGTCTCCGATCAGCCGTACTCGCTCCTGGAGGACTTCTTCATCCCCGACTATCGGCTGCCGTACCTCTACACGCAGCCGAGCGAGGGAAAGACAGACCAATCCCGTCTGTTGGGAGGGCTGGCGCTCGCGGGGCAGGACCGCCTGGGGTTCCATGCCTATGCCCTCCAGCTCACGTTCGACACGGAGCAGAACGAGCCGGGCATCTCGCTCGCGTATGGCAACGCGCAGCTGGCTCCGCTCTACATCCAGCTGTCGGCCTCGCGGATCCGCACCAACGCACACATCGATACGCAGGCCACGGCCTTCGCCACGCGCACGTTCTGGACGACCCCCGTGACGTTCGGCCTGCTCGCCCTGCGTCGGCAGTTCGACGCGACGGACAGCGAGCCCGCCCTCGACACCAAGCTCATCGGCCCCGAGGTCGCCGTCGCCTACTTCGCGGGCTCGGGCACGGCCTACGGCGGCACGCAGCGAGGCCTGGGCATGTCACTGTCCGGTGGCCTCTACCCGAACGCGTTCTTCCACACCCAGACGATGGGCGACGTGCGCGTCGGCCTGGATGGCTTCCTCGGCGGACTGCCCTTCACGGGCAAGGACAACCTCCAGCTCTCCGCCGTGGGCCGAGCCCTGCCCGGCGCACCCGAGGGCCTGCTCGAAGTGGGCGGCATCCTCCCGGGACAGGTCTTCTACAAGAACCGCCGCTCCACGGATGAAAGCCCGCTGCCGCTCGACCTGCAGCCCGGCATCGAGTTTGGCGAATACCTGCGCGGCTTCGAGGACCGCACGTTCCGCGCCCGCAACGTGGCCATCGGCTCGGCGGTGTACCGCTACCGCTTCATCCTCGACCATGGCTGGGCGTCCACGCTCTTCGTCTTGCCCTCGTTCTTCCTCCGCCAGTTCGAGCTGGAGGGCTTCGGCACCGCGGCGCGCTTGGACAATCGCCGGAACCTGAGCGCGGTGGGCGGCGCGGCGACGCTGCGCTTCACCATCGGCCAGTTCGTGCCCTTCGCCATCTATTACCAATACGCGTACCGCTTCCAGGACAAGCTGGGCAACGCGCACCTCATCGGCCTGACCTTCTAGCCCCGGCGCTCAGGCGCGTCGGGCGGCCAGTCCATACAGCCCCTCGTGTCGCGCATAGGTCAGCACGCGCGAGGGCACCAGCTCGTCGGGCTCGACGCCGCGCGAGAGCATGTCGCGAATCTGCGTGGAGGAGACCTCCGCGAGCGGCGGCCCCACTGTCTCCGGAGCCGGGTACCCCGCGCGATACAGCACCACCACGCGAGACATCTGCTGGATGCGGTGGAAGTCCTTCCAGTTCGGCAGGTCGCGCAGGATGTCGCTGCCGATGATGAGCGACCAGCGAATGTGCGGGTACCGCTCGACGAGGAACGACAGCGTGTCCACCGTCCGTCCGCTGCCGCCCACCTCGCGCTCCACGAGGCTCGTCTTCAGCCAGCCCGAGGCGTCCTCACAGAGCGCCTCGCACATGCGCACGCGGTGCTCGTAGCTCTCCAGCTGCTTGCCGAACGGGTGATGGAAGGCGGGCATGAACCACACCTCGTCCACGCCCTGCGTGGCGTGCACATAGTGCGCGGCCATCAGGTGCCCCACGTGCGGCGGATTGAACGAGCCTCCGAGCAACGCGACCTTCACGGATGCCTCACTTGACGGTCAGCTTCGTGCCGCGCTTGTCCAGCTGCAGCACCTGCGGCTCCAGCACCGGGTGCCCATCCAACCGGAAGGCCGAGAACTGGAGGTTGCGGTCCACCTTCTCCAGCAAGCCACAGGTCTGCTCGGCCACGCCGACGAGACGACCGGGGGTGACGAAGTAGCGCGGGCCAATCTGCACCACGCGAGGCTCCGGCTCCTTGCCGTGGATGAAGACCATCGCGTTGAGGAGATCATCCCGGCTCAGGTCGTTCTTGTCATGGACGACACAGCAGAGCGTGTCCCCCATCAACTCGAGCATCTTGTTGGGCGTGGACGGATCCCGGTAGTGCAGCGACTCGCGCTCGGGCACGCGCACGAAGCGCTCCATCACCAGACGCCGATCGTCCTCCGAGGCAACGTCCGCGGGCGCCGCGCCGAACGCAGGCGTCCGAGGCCGAGCCTCCTGCGTGTTCGTCAGCCAGTTCGTGACGTCCGCCAGGAAGTCCGCGTCCGAGTACTCGCGCCCGCCTCGGCTCTTCTGGCGGCGCCACAGCACCCACTCGTCCAGGTCCGTGAAGCGCGCACCTGTGAAGATGAAGCGTCGCGCCCCGCGCGCACGCAACAGTTCGTACGCGGCATCAAAGGCCGCGAGATCGCCATGGCTGTCGGAAAAGACGCCGATCACGTGGAAGTCCCCACGCTCAAGCGTACAGCAGGAAGGGCTCCCTTTGCCGGCGGAACGCCTCGGCCTGGGCGGAGAAGCCCTCCATCAGCCGGTCCAGGGGCCAGCCCCCCTCGATGCCGCGGCGCACCTGGTCCGTGCCGCACAGCAGGTCAAACGCGGGCACGTCCTCGACGAACTCATAGGCATCCGCGCGCCAGCCGAAGTGCCCGGGCCCAATGTCATGCAGCGCCTGGAAGATGGCGATGCCCGTCCGCAGGGGTTGGAACGTCTGGCGGTCCGTGACGTGGATGAACGCGCCGCTGCACGACTGGCCTCGGTACTTGTCGAAGGTGGGCGTGAAGCCCACGGGCCGGAAGGCCACGCCCGGCAGTTGCTCGCGGGCCAGCCGCGCCAGCAACGCGTCCGTGTCCACCCACGGGGCGCCGAACTGCTCGAACGGGCGACACGTGCCGCGTCCTTCCGACACGGTGGTCCCCTCTCCCAGGCACATGCCCGGATACACGAGCGCGGTGTCCGCGGTGGGCATGTTGGGCGAGGGCGAGATGAACGGCAGCCCCGTGTCGCTCCAGGACATCTCCCGGCGCAGCCCCTCGCAGGGGATGACCGTCAGGTCGCAGCCGAAGCCTTCCTGGGCGTTGAAGAGCCGGGCCAACTCGCCCGCCGTCATGCCGTGGCGGTTGGGTAGCGCGTAGAGGCCCACGAACGAGCGGAACCCCTGCCCCACCAGGTTCCCCTCCAGGTGGACGCCCCCCAGCGGGTTGGGGCGATCCAACACGAAGAACGGAACGCGCGCCTGGGCCGCGGCCTTCATCGCCAGGGCCATGGTGTAGACGTAGGTGTAGTAGCGCGAGCCCACGTCCTGGATGTCGAACACGAGCGCGTCCAGGCCCTGGAGCCACTCCTGGCGCGGCGACAGCGACTCGAACGTGGAGCCGTAGAGGCTGTGCACGGGCGCACCGGTGCGGCGGTCGCGCGCGTCGTCCACGGCCACCATGTACTGGGCCTCGCCACGGATGCCGTGCTCGGGACCGAAGAGGGCCGCGAGCGTGACCCCGGGCGTCTCGGCCAGCAGGTCCGCCAGGTGGCGGAAGCGCGAGTCCACGCTGGTGGGGTTGACGATGGCGCCCACGCGACGCCCCTTCAGCGCCGCGAAGCCCTGCTCCACCCACACATCCAGCCCCGTCTTCACCTTCGTCACGGTCACCCCTTCGCGCCTCGGTTGGCGACGCCGCCGGCGATCAATCCTCGCCCATGCGCCGCAGCGCGTTCTGCGCCGCCTTCTTCGAGTCGCACGTGCCCAGTCCAAACAGGCCGCCCGTCTGACCGTCGTCAGAGCCGCCGTCGTCGGCCAGGTCCTCGAGCGCGCCACGCGCTCGCTTGAGCTTCAGATCCGCCACGGCGCTGGCCGCTGCCGCGCGCACGCCGCACTGCGCATGGTCCAGCAAGGCGATGATGCGGGACTCGGACGTCCGGTCTCCCGCTCGCGCCGCCCGCTCGTAGCTGTCCAGGGAACTCTTCACGTTGCCCTGGGCCTCCTCCAGCTGGCCGAACAAGTAGTGCCGCCGGCCCACGTCGCGCTCGTCACCGATGAGCCGCCGGGCCTCGCGAACGCGGGTCTCCTTCTCCGCGCCCGACGTGCCCTCCACGGAGTGGATGGCCCGCATCGTGGCGCCTCCGCCCCAGGCCACCACCGCCAGCCCCAACGCCAACGCCACGCCACCCGCGCCCAGCGCCACCTTGCGGCCGTTCCCCTGCAACTGGAGTCGCGCGACGAGCGTCGGAGGCAGCACCTGCGACAGACGGGACATCAACACGCCGCTGGCCGTCCGAGCCTGTCGCCCCAGCACGACCGCGCCATCAGCTGCGCGCTGCCCCAACACGGCCGCGCGCTGGCCCAGCGCCCCCAGGTCCACCGCGCCGCTCAGCGCGCTCTCCGACACGCGCGACAGGGCGAGGTTTCCATAGGGCGGCATCGAGGCCTCGGCATCCGCTGGCACCACCGCGCCCGGGGACGGCGCCTCGACCCGATAGGGCGCGCGCGGCACGCGGAAGACGCGAATCTTTCCGGGGATGCCCTTCAGCTCGAAGGCGCCCACTTCCTGCGAGGGCACCTCGGCCTTGTTCATCGCGAGGTACACAGCCTCGGTGAAGAAGACCTCGCCCGCCTCGGTGATGCCCTCCACGCGGGCGGCGATGTTGACGGGCTCGCCGAAGACGTCGTTCGCCTCCAGGCGGACCTCGCCCACGTTGACGGCCACGCGCACGTGGAGCTGCTCGGAGTCGCTGAGTCCCCGGTTGTGCTGCCAGAGGCGATCCTGGATGGCGATGCCGCTGAGCACCGCCTGCGTGGGCGACTCGAAGGTGACGAGGAAGGCATCGCCGATGGACTTGACGATGCGCCCACCGAAGGCCTTGAACAGCGGCGCCAGGAGCGCCTGGTGCACCTGCAGGAGGCGCTGATTCTCCTCCAGGGTCTGCCGGCTGGTGCGCTCGGTGAACCCCTTGATGTCGGTGAACACGATGGCGAGGTTGGCGGTCTTCAAGGCGCGCGCAGTGTATGCAGCAGCCGGCGCGAAGCAATTGCCACCGGAGAAGCCTCGCGGTCGCTGTCAGCGCTTGGAAGGTTTCAGGGCGCGCATGCGCCGGGGCTCGGGCGCGGAGAGCTGGGCACGCACCTTCGCGGCGAGTTGGGGCCTGTTCGTCCGCTCGTAGAACTCGGCCAGCTTGCGCAGCACCATCCCCCCGCCGGGTTGGGCTTCTCGCGCGGCGAGAAGTTCCCGCTCCGCGTCCGCGATGCGCTCCTGCCGCTCCAGGACCAGGGCGAGCTGCAGGCGCACCTGGACCCACTCCGGTCGGGCATGGGCCAGGTAACGGTAGTGCAACTCGGCCTTGAGCCAGTCCCCCAGCCCCACCCACACGCTGGCGAGCCGGAAGCGGGCCTCCTCATACGAGGCGCGGTACGACAAGGCCGTCTCATAGGCGCGGGCCGCCTTGAACGGCAGGCCCTGCTCCTCGAGCAGCAGACCGCGCAGGTAGTGCCCTCGGGGGTTCTCCGGAGCAACCGAGGCCACGGCATCCAGGTGGGCCTGCGCCCGCTCGAGCGAGGCCGGCCCCCCCGCCTTCAGGAGCAGCCGGGCCGCCTCCAGGTGAGGCAGCTCCCAGGAGGGCTGGGTCCGAGCCAGCGACTCCACGCCCGCGAGCGCCGCCGCATCATCCCCTTCCGCCTCATGGGCGAGCGCCGCCGCCAGGGAGGGGGCGGGGGCCACCGTCGGGGGCGCTGTCAGGGCGGAAGAGGCTGGCGCGTCGGCGGCGGCCGCCAGCAGCGCCGCCAGGATGACCCACGTCATCCACGGCAGATAGCAGAGCCGGGCTGAACTCCTCAACAGTTCCTCTTGACGGCCAATCGGCCGCGCATGAAACCCATGACCGTGCAGATTTCCCAAAGGACACTGGAAGACCTCGGCTTCGCGGACGTGCTGCGTGCGCTGGCCCAACGCTGTCGGACGGAGCCGGGCAGGGAGCGTGCCCTCGCCCGCCCCTTCCTCGATTCAGCCGAGGAGGTCACCGAGGCGCTCGCCCTGGTCGCGGAGGCCCGGACGCTCTCGCAGGAGCAGTTCTCCCTGCCGCTGGGTGGCGTGACGGACCTGCGCCTCGCCTTGGGGCACACGACCAAGGGCGGCGTGCTCGAACCCCGGCAGCTCATCGACTCGGCGCAGCTCCTGCTCGCCTTCATCAACAGCCGCGAGGCCCTGGAGGAACGCCGCGAGCGCGTCCCTCGGATGATGGAGATCGGGCGCCAGATGCCCCTGCTCGAGTCGCTCGCGCGCCGAATCGATCAGTGCTTCGAGCCAGACGGTGAGATTTCCGACCGGGCCAGCCCCGCCCTCCGCGAGGCCCGGGACCGGACCCGCGGCTTGCACCGGCGCATCAAGTCCCGTCTGGACGAGATGCTCCACGACGAGGGCTTCGTCTCCAAGCTCCGCGAGAACTACTACTCCGTGCGCAACGGCCGGTATGTGGTCCCCGTGGTGTCCAACTACCGCTCGGAAGTGGACGGCATCGTCCACAACGCCAGCCAGACGGGCCAGACGCTCTTCATGGAGCCGCAGGCCATGGTCAGCCTGGGCAACGACCTGGCCATCGCGCAGTCCGAGGTGGCCGAGGAGGAGCTCAAGGTCCTCCAGGAGTTGAGCGGGCACCTCGGGCGCGAGGCGGACCGCATCCTCGAGGGGCTCTCGGCGGTGGCGGAGCTGGATGAGTTGGAGGCCGTGGCGCTGCTCGCCGCCGACCTCGACGCCAGCATCCCGACGTTCGATGGCGTGCGCGAGTTGGAGCTGCGCCTCTTGCGCCACCCCCGCCTGGTCCTCAAGGACATGAACGTGGTGGCCAACGACGTGGCGCTCACCGGCGAGGCGCGGTCCCTGGTGGTGTCGGGCCCCAACGCCGGCGGCAAGACGGTGACGCTCACGGGCGTGGGACTCTGCGCGCTCATGCTGCGCTCCGCGCTGCCCATCCCCGTGGCCGAGGGCTCGCGGATGCCGCTGTACCGCTCCGTGCACTCCACCGTCGGCGACGCGCAGGACCTCACGCAGGGCCTGTCCACGTTCAGCGCCCACGTGGTGATGCTGCGGGACATCATCGCCGTCGCGGGCGAGGGCTCACTCGTCCTCATCGACGAGATCGCCGCGGACACCGACCCTCGCGAGGGCGCGGCCATCGCCGTGGCGGTGCTGGAGGAGCTGCTCCAGAAGGACGCGGTGGTGCTCGTCACCACGCACCTGGAGGAACTCAAGGCCCTGGCCCACATGGACCGGCGCTTCCTCAACGCGCGCGTGGGCTTCGACGCGAAGAAGATGGCGCCCACCTACCGCCTGCAGATCGGCGCGGCGGGCCAGTCCTCCGCCATCGAGGTGGCTGCCCGCGTGGGCCTGCCCGCGCGCGTGTGCGATCGCGCTCGCGAGCTGTCGCTCAACTCCGGAGGACCGCTCACCAAGGCGCTGGCCGCGGCCGAGGACGAGCGACGCAAGCTCAACGAGGAGCTGGAGAAGGCCCGCGTGGCCGCGCGCGAGGCCGAGGCACTGCGCGCCGAGCTGGAGAAGCAGAAGGTCGCGTTCGAGCGCGAGCGCAAGGGCCGGATGATGCAGTTCAACGACGACGTGCACGCCGCCACCGAGCTCGCCACCACCGAGGTGCGGGAGCTGCTCGCGAAGCTGCGCGCGTCGCAGAACGAGAAGGCGCTCTCCGAGGCACGCGCCCAGCTCCAGCAGCGCGCGGAGGAGGCCCAGAAGCGCTCCCAGGCCGCCAAGGCCGAGCTGTTCCAGGTGGAGGCCCCAGGCCCGGCGACGCTCAAGGTCGGCGCGTGGGTGCACCACTCGGGACTTGGCCGCGACGTGGAGATCCTCGAGCTGTCCGAGGGCAGCGCGGTGGTGTCCGCGGGCGGCGCGATGAAGATGCGCGTGTCCACGACCGAGCTGTCCGGCTCGCGCACCCGCAAGCCGCAGCAGGCCCGGTTCCCCGAGCGAGCCAAGCAGGAGGCCGTGCTGAAGCGCGCGGCCTCGGCGGCGCCCGCGGAGGTGGAGGCCACGAACTTCCGCTGCGACGTGCGCGGTCACCGCGCGGATGAGGCGCTCACGGAGGTCGAGGCCTTCCTCGACGCAGGGATGCGCCAAGGTGAAGAGGCCGCGGTCATCATCCACGGCCACGGCACCGGCGCGCTCAAGCAGGCCATCCGCGACTACCTGGCCGCGTCGCCGTACATCCGCATGTTCCGCCCGGGCGAGAGCCACGAGGGCGGTGACGGCGTCACCATCGTGGCCCTGCGCTCGTAGCGTCGTGCGCTGCTACCCCTCGAAAGAGGGGTCGTAGAGGTACGTGAGGCGCACGAGGAACTCGCGGGAGAAGACGGGCAGCGGGGCGTGGCCGCCGTTGTACGGCTGCGCCACGCGGAAGTCGGTGCCGAGCAGGTTGTAGACGCCCGCGCCCAGCTCCAGCCCCTGTGTGCCCACGTTCTCGGCGCGCAGGAAGGTGTTCAACAGGAGCTGGGTGGGCAGCCGCTGCACCGCCGAGACGCCTCGATCATCCGGGGCCTCCACGGCGTAGCGCTGCCCCACCAGCACCGCGGTCGGATTGAACGAGAGCCACGGCAGCAGCTTCACGCTGGCCGCGAGCGTCGCCTTGTGCGTGGGCATGCCAGTGAAGGTGTTGGCGTTGCCGGGCACCAGGTAGTCCTGCACGTCGTTCTTCCCAGACGGCGTGTAGTACGAGTAGCCGAGCACCGCGCGGCCCCACGCGGCCTTCATCCGGTACTCCAACTCCACGCCCCGACTGCCCAGGCGACCCAGGTTCCGGTAGGCCTCCGTGCCGGACTCGGCGTCGTACGAGTAGATGATGGGGTCTCTCACGCCCACGTCGAAGACGTTCGCGCTCACCTGCTGGCCATCACCGAGCCGCAGGGTTCCTTCCAACTCGAACACGGTGGTCCGCTCCGGCGTCACGTGATCGCCCAGGCTGATGTTCTCGATGCCCGGGGCGCGGAACGCGCGGCTGAACAGGGCCTTGCCGCTGAACGCGCCAAAGGAGCGCAGGAGCACGAGGCGCGGCACGAAGGAATCGCCGAAGGCGCTGTGGTGCTCGTAGCGTGCACCGGCGACCACCGTGGCGATGGGGTTGTCCGCGTACACCTCCACGAAGCCCGCCGCGTTGAGGTAGGACACCTCGTCCGCCCCGTCACCGAACGCCGTCTGGAGACCCACGCCGGCGGGGCCGCGCAGCAAGCCCTCGTCATAGGTGACGTCCACGCCGCTGGTGAGCTGGAGCATGTCGATGGGCGCCCAGCGCGCCACCGTCCGCCCGCGGAAGCGCCGCACCTGCTTGTCGTAGAAGAAGTCCGACGCCTCGTTCGAGTCCCGGTACGGCTCGCCCAGGGTGAGGTTCAGCCGAGGGATGATCTCCAGCCGGTCCGTCGGGCGGAAGCGATCGGTCAGCTCCATGTGCAGCGAGTCGAAGTTCGTGGTCGCCGGCGTGGGCAGCACTTCCTCGAACGCGGCCACGGCCGTGGTGTTGTAACGCTGATACAGCACGCTCAACTGGAGATCGCGAAAGCCGACGCCCGCCTGCACCGTCGTCGGATCCAGCCGCGAGTGCCCGCCCATGGTGGCGGAGTTGCCGTAGAAGTCATCGAACACCGCGTCGCTGCGCTGCCCCTGCCCCACCGAGGCGGAGACGAACGCGCTCAGGCCCGGCGCGCTCTCGAACACCTTGCGTCCGGAGAGCGTCACGCTGCGGCGCCCGTTCGACGACTTCAGCTCGCCGTACGTTCCCGCGAGCATGACGTCCGAGCTGCCCTGGATGCCTCGGGTGATGACGTTGATGACGGCCAGCTCGGCGTTGCCGCCGTAGATGACCGAGCCCGGGCCGCGCACGACCTCGACGCGCTCAATCAGCTCGATGGGGAACTCGTGGCCAAGCTGCATCGTCGAGTAGAGCTGCTCGTTCATCTCCTTGCCGTCGATGAGCAGGAGCACCTTGCCCTCGTGGCCCCACAGTCCTCGGAAGCCCGGGCCCACCGCGCCCTGCACGTCCACGCCGAAGAAGAAGCCCGGCACCTGGAGCAGGACGTCCATCAGGTCCCGCGCGCCCGAGGCTCGGATCTCCTCGCCCGTCACCGCGGTGACAACAGCGGGCGAGTCATGGAGCTTGGTCACCGCGAACGAGGCCACCTGACTGTGGACCTCCGGCTCCTCGGCCTCGCGCTCCACCGTCGGCTCAGTGGAAGCGGGCGCGGTGGGCTCCTGCGCCGCCGCCTCCAGGGACGCCGACAGCACCAGACTGATCACACCCATAGAACCGCGAAGCCACCCAGGGCTGCTGCGCATGCGAACCTCGGCACTTTGTGTCGGGAAGATGGGACGGACGAGGCCGGCGACCTAGAGGCGCGCCGGCACGAAACGTCAGCGGACGCGAACGGCGGTGCGGCGACCCGGCTCGACCTCGACGGTCATCCGGCGCTTCACTTCGCCATTCACGCGAACTTCGATGCGGGCCGGACCTGCGGGCAGGCCATCCGCCGTCACGGGCGGGAAGCCATAGGGGCGGCTGTTGATCCAGATCTCCCCGTAGATGGACGGCGACGTGACGTCCAGATCACCCTTCCCCGCCACGGCCGCGCGAGCCACGGCCGGCGCGGTCTCCGCCGCGGCCGGAGCCGGAGTCGCCACCGCCACGGGAGGACTCGCCGCGGGAGCCGCGGCGGGCACTGGCGCGGGAGGCGGCGTCACGGGAGCCCGAGCGGCCACCACCGCAGGAGGACTCGCGGGCGTCAGCTCCGACGAGAGGTCTCGGTTGATGGAGCGAACCGAGTCATCGGGCACCTCGACCGTCTCCTCGAACAGCTTCCGCTCGCCCTGCGCGAGCGCCACGCGGTGCGAGCCCGCGGAGACGGTCACCCGCGCGGGCGTCAGGTCCGTGGCCTTGCCGTCCACCATCACCACCAACCCAGGGGGCGTCGACGTCACCAGCAAGAGGCCGTTGTGCGAAGCCTCCGCCGCGGCAGGGGCAGGAGCCTCCTCGCGCTGCGCGGCACGGGACGCCAACCGGACCGCTCGCGTCCGAGCCCCCCCACGGCTCGGAGGCACCGAGGGCTCATGGGGCGCGCGCGCGGGCTCGGCCGTCTTGCGCGACTGCTCGCGGGTGCGCAGATCCGCCGCGATGCGCAGCAACTCCACGAGGTCACCCTTGTCCTTGCGCAGGCTGAGCGCCTCGGTGAACTCAGACACCGCCTTGTCGTAGTCGCGATCCTCCAGCGCCGCGAGCCCCGCGGCCCGGCGCGCGCGAGCGAGCCCCGCGTTCGCGTCCTCGACGGCCGGCGCGGCCACGGGCGCGGTGGGGGCCACCTCGGCAGCCACGGGAGCGGACGGAGCCGGCACCGGCGCCGCGGCGCGCCGACCGCGCACCATCACATACGCGAGCGCATTGAACGCCAAGGCGCCCAGGAGAATGACAACAATCCACGTCTTCTGTTTCATCAATGTCTCACTCCCGCGCCGCGATGCCTCACCGTCGGAGGCAGCGGCCCAGGTCGATCAGCCGGCGAAGTACCAGAACAAGGCAGAGCCAATGAGCGCGACGCCCGCGGCCGCCGCGATGCCCCACGGAAATCCCTCGGCCACGTCCATCGTCCCGCCGCCCGCCATCCCCAGCCCCACCGTCGCGACCGTGGGCATGCGACTCCCCGAGCCGGCCGAGCCAGGGACCGATGCGGGCTCGAGATCAGGCTCGGGCTCGATCACCGAGCGCGGTGCCGACCCGCCGCTCGGCGTGCGCGCGGAACCCGAGCCACTTCCGCCCGTGCCTCCCGGCTGCGAGCCGAGCGCGGGCATGGCCGGCGCGTGACGCCCCGCCTTGTCCGGAGGGAACAGCGTCGCCATCAGCGAGGCCAGCTCCCGTCCGCCCGAGGTCCAGTTCTGCGCCGACCGATAGCGCTCCAGGTCCTCGTGCAGCTCGCGCGCGGTCTGATAGCGGGCGTTCGGATCCTTCTGGAGCAGCTTGAGGATGATGCGCTCCAGCGCCGGATCAAACCCAGGCACCATGTCCGAGGGGCGAGGCACCTCCGCGTGCGACGCGGCGAGGATGGTCGCCTCCATCGACTCGCGCTTGTACAGCCGGCGCCCCGTGGACGCCTCGTACAGCACGATTCCCAGGGAGAAGAGATCCGAGCGGTGATCCAACTCGCGGTTGGTGATCTGCTCCGGGGACATGTACGCGTACTTCCCCTTCACCACGCCCGCGACGGTGCGCTCGGCATTGACGCTCGTCTTGACGATGCCAAAGTCCGCCAGCTTGATGATGCCGTCGCGCGACACGAGCACGTTGCCCGGAGTGATGTCCCGGTGCACCAGCCCCAGCGGCGTTCCATCCGGCAGCGTCTTCGTGTGCGCGTACGCCAGCGCGTCCGACAACGCCATGCCCACGTCCACCGCGAGCCGAGGCCCCACCGGCAGTCCCGCCGCGCCCGCGTGCCGCAGCAGGCGATCGAACGACTGCCCTTGGATGTACTCCATCGCGATGTAGTACTGGCCGTCGATCTTCCCGAAGTCGAAGACCTGCACGATGTTCGGATGCGTCAGGAGCGCAGCCACCTTCGCCTCGTCCACGAACATCCGGCTGAACGCCTCCAGGTTCGCGTACTCCGGCAACACCCGCTTGATGACGCAGGCCTTGGAGAACCCGTCAGGTCCGTCCAGCGTCGCCACGAAGAGGTGAGCCATCCCTCCCGCGGCAAGCTGCTGGACTATCCTGTATTTCCCGAAATGAGTTTCGGGCGCTGGAGATGCCGTCGCGTTCCTATCCAACTTTTACCCCGAGACCAGAACTGGAAATTCAAGGAAGATACCGGCGCACTTCAGGGTTCACAAGTTTACGCCCGCACTTCAAAGAGGATTTCAGCTTATCCGGATTTATGCGCGCCTGATACCTGTTGGGTCTGTCAGATTTGTCTGGTTCTGGACCGGAAGCGGTTGAATCACGGCGCGGCTGTCTCACGCCCAGGACTGTCCGGGAATCCAATGACAGTCATCGCCCGAGCCATCGCCACGTGGCGGTGATACGGCGTGAGCCTGTCTCACCGCAGCACTCACAGGTCGAGTTGGACCCGCATTGTCCGAGCAGGCGAACAGGCTACCGTTCGCCTGTTCCGCGCCCGCGCACGGTCTCCGGCAGTCCGAGTCTCCCGTGCAACCTCACCCTCCTGCGCGTGGCCGGGACCAGAGGATGCACACATGAAGAAGTACGTCTCCCTCGCGACCCTGCTCCTCGCCGGCGGCAGTCAGGCAGCCGGCTTCGCCAACACCACCCACACCGCCCGAGCCACGGGCATGGCCAGCGCCATGACGGCGCATGTCCAGGATGCCTCGTCCGTAGCGTTCAACCCCGCGGGTCTCTCCGCGCTGACGACGTATGACCTGGAAGTGGGCGGCAGCGCCGTCATCCCCGTGGCGAACCTCACGCCGCGGGACTCCAACACGGCGGAGGCCACGAAGTTCGCCGTCTCCCCGCCGCCGCACCTGTTCGCCGCGTTCCCGCTGACGCAGGGGCTGGTGGCGGGCGTGGGCGTGTACACCCCGTACGGCGCCGCGCTGGAGTGGAAGGACGGCTTCTCTGGCCGCTTCGTGGCCACGTACTCGCAGATGGCCACGTTCAACCTCAACCCCACGCTGTCGTACGCGGCCACGGACTGGCTGCGCGTGGGCGTGGGCGCGGACATCCTCTACGGCATGCTGAAGATTCGTCAGCGCGTCCCCTTGCCGACGAACACCGAGGCGGGCGCCAGCATCTCGGGTGACGACGTCGCGTTCGGCTTCAACGCGGGCGTGCAGGCGGACCTCGTGAAGAACAAGCTGTCGGCGGGCATCACCTACCGCAGCGCCACCACGCTCGACTTCAAGGGCGACGCGGAGTTCACCGACGTCCCCGAGCCCCTCCAGGCCGCCTTCGCCAAGCAGGGCGTGCGGGTGAGCATGCCCATGCCCCAGTCGATGGGCCTGGGACTGGCCTACCACCCGGTCGAGCGCATGACGGTCGCCGCCGACGCCACCTGGTGGAACTGGTCACGGCTGCAGAGCCTGAACCTCGAGTTCGACAACGCGGCGTTCAGCACGAGCCAGCCCAAGAACTGGCACAACCGCTGGTCCTTCGACCTGGGCGCCGAGTACGCGGTGACGCCCGCGGTCACCGTGCGAGCGGGCGTGGGCTATGACCCGACGCCCATCCCGGACGCGACGCTCACGCCGGAGCTGCCGGACTCGGACCGCTACCAGGGCGCGCTCGGCGTGACCTATGGCATCGGCAAGCTGTCGCTGACGGCCGGCTACCAACTGCTCCTGTTCGCGAAGAAGGAGAGCACCACGCCCGCGCTGCCCGGCACGTACCGGGGCTCGCTGCACGTGCTGACCTTCACGCTGGGCTACCACGGCTAATCCCTCTCGCTGACGCGGTGAGCTGAACCCGGGGCCGCCCGGGGCCTGTTGGCCCTGGCGCGGCCCTTGTCTTGACAAGTGATGCCCTTCAAGGGCTATATGCGCGCAACATCAAGAGCGGCCTCGCTTGCGCGGGTGCCCGACAACCTGGAGACGGACCTCCAAGGTGTCCAAATGATGCGGCCCGGGAGAAGTGATTCCGCGGGCAATCCAAGTGTCCGAAGCCAGGGCCCTCGCCCCATGCTTCGGTGAGAGAGTCTCGCCGTGGTTCACTCGCCTCGACAGACGACGGTCCCCTCCCCCGCTCTGGGTCGTTGCTCGCGCTGTCGCGCGGGGTCGGCGCGAATGCGTCAGCCCTGGCTCATGCGCTAGGGCTTCGCATCTATCCCTCTCACGTCTGTCGTTGGCTCAGAGCCCGCTCGCGCGTTCGCGCGCGGTGACGGCGAGCCATTCCCTCTCAATTCCTATCAGCGCTCGCGGGGCGGGCGTCTGTCTTGGGTTCAGTCATGAACAGTCCTCGATTCAGGGTCATGAAGTTCGGCGGCTCGTCGGTGGGTTCTCCCCCTCGGCTGCGGCAGGTGGTGCAGCTCATCGCCCAGCATTCGCGCAGCGGCCCGCTCGCGGTGGTGGTCTCCGCCATGGGCGACACCACGGACTGGCTGCTGGAGGCGGCGAGCCTCGCGGCGGCCGGCAACCTGGAAGGTGCGCGCGCGGTGCTCTGGCGCATCACCGAGCTGGCGAAGAGCACCGTCGCCGCGCTCCACCCCTCCCCCAGCGCGGGACTCGCGGCGCGCATCGATCTGTTGCTCGCGCCGCTCCAGCTCCTGCTGCAAGGCATCGCGCTCACCCGCGAGTGTTCCCCGGCGTCGAAGGATCGCGTCCTCTCCTATGGAGAGCTCATCACCTCCACGGTGTTGCCCGAGCTGCTCCAGGCCGCTGGCGTGGAGTCGCGATTCTGTGACTCGCGCGCGCTCATCGTGACGGATGACCGGTTCGGCGCGGCGCGGGTGGACGTGGAGCGGACGCGAACGCTCATCCAGGAGGCCGCGCGCACGTGGGGCAACGCGGTGCCCGTCCTCCCTGGCTTCATCGCGGCGACGCCGGATGGGCGCACCACCACGCTCGGGCGCAATGGCTCGGACTACACCGCCGCGCTCGTCGCCCAGGGACTGGCCGCCTCCGAGGTCACCGTGTGGACGGACGTGCTCGGGCTGCACACCGCGGATCCCGACCTCGTGGCGGATGCGTACCCGGTCGCGCATCTCACGCACGGCGAGGGGCTGGAGCTGGCCGCGGTGGGCGTGCGCATGCTGCACGCGCGCACCATGATTCCGCTCATCGAGTCCGGCATCCCGCTGCGGATCCGCAACACGATGTCGCCCGAGCACCCCGGCACGCTCATCGACGCCGTGGGTTCGCTGGATGGGCAGCGGCCCACCTGTATCGCCACGCGCGAGGACCTCGCGCTGTTGGACATCGAGGTGCGCAAGCTCTCCGACCAGTTCCAGCTCGGTGAGCGCGCGCTGTCCGCGCTGCGGCAGGCGGACGTCACCGTGTGGATGACGGCGCAGTCGTCCAACGGGCAGTCCATCGCCGTCGTGGTTCCTCGCCCGGATGCGGAGCGAGCCCGGACGGCGCTGGAGTCCGAGCTGGCGCAAGAGCTCGCGCGCCGCGAGGTGGAGCCGCTGAAGATTCGCCAGCCCGTCACGCTGCTGACGCTCGTGGCCGAGGCGATGGGTCACGGCGTCAACGTGGCGGGACGCTTCTTCCGCGCGCTGGGAGGGGTGGGCGTCAACGTCAAGGCCATCGCGCAGGGCGCCAGCTCGCGCTCCATCTCGTGCGTCGTCGATGCCTCGGACACGGCCATCGCCGTGCGCACCACGCACGCGGCCTTCAACCTCGCGCACCAGCAGGTCAGCGTCTTCTTGCTCGGCAAGGGGACGGTGGGCGGGCAGCTCCTCGCGCAGCTTCGCGCCCAGGAGGCACAGCTCCGCGAGCGCCATGGCATCGCGCTTCGCGTGGTGGGCATCGCGGACAGCCGTCGCGCGGTGTTCGACGCGCGCGGCCTCCCGCTCGACGGCCTCGAGGAGCGCCTCTCCACCGGAGACGCGCGCGAGGCCGGGCTCTCGCGGCTCGTCCCGCTGCTGGAGGAGCTGCGCCGACAGCCCGTGCCCATCCTCGTGGACTGCACGGCCGCCGCGGGAATGGAGGCCGTCTACACGCAGGCCTTCCAGCGCGGCATCCACGTGGTGGCGGCCAACAAGAAGCCGCTCGCCCTGCCCTGGGCCGATCACGAGCAGCTCCTGGCCGAGGCGCGGCGACACCATGTGGCCTACCACTACGAGACGACGGTGGGCGCCAGCCTCCCTGTCATCGAGACGCTGTCGAACCTCGTGCGCACCGGCGACACGGTGCGGCTCATCACCGCGTCGCTGTCCGGAACGCTCGGCTACCTCTGCAACGAGCTGATGGCGGGGGTCCCCCTCTCCGTCGCGGTGCGCACGGCGCGCGAGCGCGGCTTCACCGAGCCGGATCCACGCGACGACCTCAGCGGCATCGACGTCGCGCGCAAGGCGCTCATCCTCGCGCGTGAGCTGGGGCTGCCGCTCTCGTTCTCGGACGTGGCGCTGGAGCCGTTCGTCCCGGCCGACCTGTGCACCGCCTCCGTGGACGTGCTCCCCAAGGGGCTGGAGGCGCTGGATGGAACGTATGCGGAGAAGGTGGCCCGCTGCCGTCAGTCCGGCACGGTGCTGCGCTATCTGGCCCGCATCGCGCCGGGCCGCTCCGGAGACGGCCCCATCATCCGCGTGGGCCCCACCGTGGTGGAGGCCGGTCAGCCCGCGGCGGATCTGCGCGGCGCCGAGTCCCTCATCTCCTTCACCACCACGCGCCACAGCGACTACCCGCTCACGGTGCGCGGCGCGGGCGCGGGCGGCGCGGTCACCGCCTCCGGCGTCCTCGCAGACATCCTCCGCATCTCCCAGACCCTCCGGGGTCGCTGAAGGAGCCCTCATGAAGCTCGCCACGGCAGTCGTCCACGCAGGCGTCCGGCGCGATCCCTCCACCGGCGCGGTCGCCGTCCCCATCTACCAATCCGCCACCTTCCAGCACCCGGCGCTCGGCCAGTCCACCGGCTACGACTACTCTCGCACGCGCAACCCCACGCGCTCCGCGCTGGAGGAGGCCATCGCTCGACTGGAGGGTGGCAGCCGCGGCCTGGCCTTCTCCTCGGGCATGGCGGCCATCCACTGTGCGCTACAGCTGCTCGGCCCCGAGGACCATCTCGTGCTGACCGAGGACCTCTACGGCGGGACGTATCGGCTCGTGGAGAACATCCTCCATCGGCGATGTACGTACGTCGACACCAGCCGCCCCGAGGCGGTGCGCGCGGCCCTGCGCCCCAACACGCGGGCCGTGCTGGTGGAGTCCCCCACCAACCCGGTGATGCGGACGGCGGACATCCCGGTCCTCGCGAACCTCGCGCACGAGACAGGCGCGCTGCTCATCGTGGACAACACGTTCCTCACCCCCTGTCTCCAGCGTCCGTTGGAGCTGGGCGCGGACCTGGTGGTCCACAGCGCGACCAAGTACCTGTCCGGCCACAACGACGTCGTCGCCGGCGCGCTCGTCGCGAAGGACGCGGCGCTCGGTGAGCGACTCGCGTACTTCCAGAACGGCATCGGCGCCATCCTCGGGCCGCAGGACTCCTATCTCGTCATTCGCGGCCTGAAGACGCTCGCGCTGCGCATGGAGCGACATCAGGCCAACGCGCGCGAGGTGGCCGGTTGGCTCGCCTCCCATCCGCTCGTGGAGCGCGTCTTCTATCCGGGCGTGGGCGGCATGTTGTCCTTCACCGTCACCGACACGGCGCTCGTGCCGCAGGTGCTCTCTTCCGTGCGCCTGTGTCTCTTCGCCGAGTCGCTCGGTGGCGTCGAGACGCTCATCACCTATCCAGCCACCCAGACGCATGCCGACATCCCCGCGGCGCGCCGCGAGGAGCTGGGAATCACTGACCGACTGCTGCGCCTCTCCGTGGGAATCGAGGACGTCCATGACATCATTGCCGACCTTTCCGAAGCGCTCGCCGGAGCCCACACGTTGCGAGAGCTTCGCCACGCGCCTCTTGCACACGGGTCATGAGCTAGACCCGACGACGGGCGCGGCGGCCGTGCCCATCTACCAGGTGTCGATGTTCGATCAGCCGAGCCTGGAGCAGCCCGGCGAGTTCGACTACGCGCGCTCGGGGAACCCCACACGCCGGGCCCTCGAGGGCGTGCTCGCGAGCCTCGACGAGGCCGCGGGAGCGTTCGCGTTCGGCTCGGGCATGGCGGCCGTCTCCACCGTGCTGATGCTCTTCAGCGCGGGCGATCACCTCGTCGTCACCGATGACTGTTACGGCGGCACCTATCGCGTGCTCACACGGGTGTTCCGGCGCTTCGGGCTGGACGCCACCTTCGTGGACACGAGCAACCCGGCGGCGGTGCGCGCCGCGATCCGCCCCAACACGCGCGCGCTGCTCGTGGAAACGGTCAGCAACCCGTTCCTCAAGCGCACGGACGTCCCCGCCATGGCGGAGATCGCCCACCAGCACAAGGCGCTACTCATCGTCGACAACACGTTCTTGTCGCCCTACCTGTCGCGCCCGCTCACCGAGGGAGCGGACATCGTCGTGCACTCCGCGACGAAGTACCTGGGTGGGCACAGCGATGTCGTCGCGGGCTCGGTGGCGGTGAGGACCCCGGCGCTCGCCCAGGAGGTCTACTTCCTCCAGAACGCAGTGGGCGCGGTGCTTGGGCCCCAGGACTGCTTCCTCCTTCAGCGCGGCATCAAGACGCTGCAGGTGCGGATGGAGCGGCAGGTGCGCACGGCCTCGGCGTTGGCGCAGTGGCTCGCCGAGCGGCCCGAGGTGCGCGAGGTCTTCTATCCCGACACGGGCGCGGTGGTGACGTTCCGGCTCGCGCGCGACGCCATGGCCGCGCCGTTCGTGCAGAACCTGCGGCTGCCGCTGCTCGGCGTCTCGCTGGGCGCGGTGGAGAGCATCGTCACGGTGCCTGCTCGCCACTCGCATGCCTCCGTGCCAGCGGCCGAGCGAGAGCGCCGCGGAATCACCGAGGGCCTCATCCGCTTCTCCGTGGGGCTGGAGGACCTGGGTGACCTGAGCGAAGACCTGGCCCTCGCCTTCGAGGCCGCGCGTCATGTCGTGTGATGAACAGGGCGGGGCATTGACAGCCGCGAACTCCACAGGCAACGTGATGACGCTCATGCGAATCCCCACCACCACCCTCGCCTCGTGTTGCTGTCAGGCACCTTGGGTGGGCGTGTGTCCGCCGGTGGCCTGAGCGCTATCGGCTGAGCTGACACGAAAGCCCACCCCCGGAAGGGAGGTGGGCTTTTGAGTTTCCAGGACCGGATCTCACCCACCGCCCCTTCGCTGCCCCGTCTCGTCACGAGGTCAACGAATGGCATCCACGACGCGCTACGCAATCCCTCTCGTCCTGGGAGGACTCCTCTCCCCGCTCAGTTCCCACGCCGAAGGCGACACGCCCGAGGCCCCACCCGCGGTCACCGTCCAAGCAGGCGCGGACGGCTTCACCCTCACCTCCGCCGACAAAGCCTTTCAGCTCAAGCTGCGCGGCTATCTCCAGACAGACGGCCGCTTCTTCGCGAGCAAAGCGGACAAGCCCGGCTCCACCACGTTCCTAATCCGACGCGCGCGGCCCATCGTGGAGGGCACCCTCTTCGGCGCGTTCGACTTCCGCCTGATGCCGGACTTCGGCGCCGGGACGGTGCAGCTCTTCGACGCCTACCTGGACTTCCACCCCGCCAAGGAGGCGCGGCTGCGCGCGGGCAAGTTCAAGCCGCCCATCGGACTGGAGCGGCTCCAGAGCGCGACGAACACGGTCTTCATCGAGCGTGCGCTCCCCACGGACCTGGTGCCCAATCGGGACGTGGGTCTGCAAGTCCACGGTGAGCTGCACGGTGGCGTGCTCGCCTACGCGCTGGGCGCGTTCAATGGCACGCCAGACGGAGCCAGCGTCGATGCCAACCTGGATGACAGCTTCGACGTGGCCGCGCGCGTGTTCGCCCAGCCCTTCCGCGCGGGCGGCCCGAGCGTCCTGAAGGGACTCGGGGTCGGCTTCGCCGCATCACAGGGACAACAGTTCGGTGCCACGGCGAGCACGGGTGTCGCGCCGCTGCGCACGCCAGGACAGCAGACCTTCTTCAGCTACCGCACGGGCGCGCTGGCCGATGACACCGTCATCGCCCACGGAGACCACTTCCGCCTCTCGCCACAGGGTTACTTCTACGCGGGCCCGGTGGGTCTGCTGGCCGAGTACGTTTCATCCACGCAGGCAGTCAGTCGAGGTCCGGCACGCGCGAGGCTCCGCAACCAGGCCTGGCAGGTCACCGCGAGCGCGGTGTTCCTAGGCGGCGCGCCGTCCTTCGAGGGCGTGCGCCCCACGCATCCCCTGCATCCCTCGGAAGGAGCCTGGGGCGCGGTCGAGCTGGCGGGCCGCTATCACACGCTGAACGTCGACGCCGACGCGTTCCCGCTCTACGCGGATCCGAACAAGGCCGCTCGCGCCGCGCGGAGCTGGGGCCTCGCGGCCAACTGGTACCTCAACGCCAACGCGCGCCTCGCCGCCGACTTCGACCGCACCACCTTCGACGGTGGCGCTCCAGACGCGGACCGGACACCGGAGTCCGTCTTCCTCTCTCGCTTCCAGCTCAGCTGGTGAAAGGCCGTGCCCCCCATGCATCCACGCCACGTCTTGCCGCTCCTCTTGCTGCTCTCGCTCGGCGGCTGCTCCAAGGCCGGGGGCGACGGCTCCAGCGCGGAGACGGTCACGCTGCTCAACGTGTCCTATGACCCGACCCGCGAACTCTACGAAGACTTCAACACCGCGTTCGCGAAGCACTGGGAAGCAAGCCAGGGGCGGAAGCTCACGGTGCAACAGTCGCACGGCGGATCCGGCAAGCAAGCGCGGGCCGTCATCGATGGACTGGAGGCCGACGTCGTGACGCTCGCCCTCGCGTACGACGTGGACATGCTCCACGACAAGGCGAACCTCCTCCCGACGGACTGGCAGACCCGCTTGCCGAACAACAGCGCGCCCTACACCTCCACCGTCGTGTTCGTGGTCCGCAAGGGCAACCCCAAGAACATCCGCGACTGGGACGACCTCACGCGCGACGGCATCTCCGTCATCACGCCCAACCCCAAGACGTCAGGGGGCGCGCGATGGAACTACCTCGCGGCGTGGGGCTATGCGCTGCGCAAGCCGGGCGGCACCGAGGACTCGGCTCGGGCCTTCGTGTCGCGCCTCTTCAAGAACGTCCCCGTGCTCGACTCGGGCGCGCGGGGCTCCACCACCACGTTCGCGGAGCGCGGCCTGGGCGACGTGCTCATCGCCTGGGAGAACGAAGCCCTCCTCCTCACCCGTGAGGTGGGAAAGGAGCGGTTCGACATCATCGCGCCCTCGGTGAGCATCCTGGCCGAGCCGCCCGTCGCGCTGGTCGACCGCAACGTGGACAAGCGCGGGACGCGCGCGGTGGCCGAGGCCTATCTGCGCTACCTCTACTCGGACGAAGGACAGGAGATCGCCGCGCGACATCACTACCGGCCGCGCTCGCAGACGGTGGCGGCGAAGCACGCCCAGGACTTCCCCGCCGTCACCCTCTTCACCATCGACGAGGCGTTCGGCGGCTGGCGCAAGGCGCAGAAGGCCCACTTCGACGACGGCGGGGAGTTCGACCGTCTCGCCGCGGCCCAGGCCCGGTGAGCCCCACGCCATGAGCACGTCCGCGCGCAGACGCATCCTCCCCGGCTTCGGATTGTCGCTGGGAATGACCTGGGCCTGGCTCGGCCTGCTGGTCATCGTTCCCCTCTCCGGCCTCGTCCTCCAGAGCCTCAACCTGTCGTGGGAGCGGTTCTGGGAGACCGTGGCGTCGCCTCGCGCGTTCGCGGCCTATCGCTTGAGCTTCGGCGCATCCCTCGCGGCGGCGCTCATCAACGCGATCTTCGGACTGCTCGTGGCCTGGGTGCTCGTGCGCTACCGCTTCCCGGGCCGAGCGTGGGTGGACGCGTTGGTGGACCTGCCCTTCGCGCTCCCCACGGCGGTGGCCGGGCTGACGCTGACCACGCTCTACGCCTCACATGGCGCCTATGGGCGGTACCTGGAGGCGCTGGGCCTGAAGGTGGCTTTCACCCCGCTGGGCGTGGCCATCGCGCTGACCTTCATCGGCCTGCCCTTCGTCGTGCGCACGGTGCAGCCCGTGCTGGAGGACCTGGATCCCGAAGTGGAGGAAGCCGCGACGACGCTCGGCGCGACGCCCTGGCAGACGTTCTCGCGCGTCGTCTTTCCCCACGTGCTCCCGGCCCTCCTCAGCGGTTTCACCCTCGCGTTCGCGCGAGCGCTGGGTGAGTACGGCTCCATCGTCTTCATCTCCGGCAACATGCCGCTGCGCACGGAGATCGTCCCGCTGCTCATCGTCACGCGGCTGGAGCAGTACGACTACGCGGGCGCCACCGCGCTCGCGCTCGTGATGCTCGTCACGTCGTTCACGCTCCTGCTGACCGTCAACCTCCTCCAGCGCTGGAGCCAACGTCGGCTCGAGTCGCGCCCCGGGTAGCCCATGCACGTCGCCCCCTTCACGCCACGCCATGCGACCCGCATGCTCGCGAGCCCGGCCCTCTTGAAGTGGGGGCTCATCGCGACGGCGCTCGCCTTCCTGGGTGTGTTCCTCTTCGTCCCGCTGATCGCCGTCTTCTCGTATGCCTTTCAGAAGGGCCTGGCCGCCTGGTTCGCGGCCATCCGCACGCCCGAGTCACTCGCGGCCATCCGACTGACCCTCACCGCCGCGCTCATCGCGGTCCCCGTCAACCTCGTCTTCGGGCTGGCCGCCGCCTGGCTCATCGCGCGCTTCCAGTTCCCCGGGCGCGCGCTGCTCCTCACGCTGATCGACTTGCCGTTCAGCATCTCGCCGGTCATCGCGGGCCTCCTCTTCGTCCTCCTGTTCGGTCGGCATGGAGGACTGGGCCCGTGGCTCATCGAGCACGGCCATCCCGTCCTCTTCGCGGTGCCCGGCATCGTGCTGGCCACGGTCTTCATCACCTTCCCCTTCGTGGCCCGCGAGGTGTTGCCCGTCCTGCAAGCGCAAGGCTGCGACGAAGAGGAAGCCGCGCTGACCCTGGGCGCGAGCGGCTGGCGCACGTTCCTGCGAGTCACCATTCCCAAGGTGAAGTGGGGCGTGCTCTACGGCGTCATCCTCTGCAACGCGCGCGCGATGGGCGAGTTCGGCGCGGTGTCCGTCGTCTCCGGCCACGTGCGCGGCGTGACGACCACGCTGCCGCTGCACGCGGAGATTCTCTACAACGAATACGACTTCGTCGGCGCGTTCGCCGTGGCCTCGCTGCTGACCCTGCTCGCGCTCGTCACGCTCGTCATCAAGAAGTACGTGGAATGGAGGGCTGACGCCCCATGAGTGTCATCGTCGAACACCTGACCAAGCACTTCACGCGGAGCCACCTCCCCGCCGTCGCGGACGTGTCGTTTCGCGCGCCCACGGGAGCCATCACCTCGCTCCTGGGCCCGTCCGGCGCGGGAAAGTCCACCCTGCTCCGCCTGATCGCGGGCTTGGAGATCGCGGACGCGGGAGCCATCCACATCGACGGCGTGGACTGTACGGGGCTCCCCGCGCAGCAGCGCGGCGTGGGCGTCGTGTTCCAGAGCTACGCGCTGTTCCGTCACATGACGGTGCGCCAGAACATCGCGTTCGGCTTGGAGCTGCGGCGCCTCCCCCGGGCACAGGTGACCGCTCGCGTGGAGGAGATGCTCGCGCTCGTGCAGTTGGATGACCTGGGAGAGCGCCTCCCGGGCCAGCTCTCCGGCGGACAACGCCAGCGCGTCGCGTTCGCCCGAGCACTCGCCATCCAACCGCGCTTGCTCCTGCTCGACGAACCCTTCGGCGCGCTCGACACCCGCGTCCGCGTGGAGCTGCGCGAGTGGCTGCATGCCCTGCATGTCCGCACCGGCATCACCACGCTCCTCGTCACGCATGACCAAGAAGAAGCCCTGGAGATCTCCCAGCACGTGGTCGTGATGTCGGGAGGACAGGTCGCGCAGGCCGGTCCACCCGAGGACATCTATGACCGGCCGACCACCCCGTTCGTCGCCTCCTTCGTCGGAGGCACCAGCATCCTGCGAGGTCGGGTGCGCGAGGGCCGCGCCGAGATGGGCTCGCTCGTGGTGAGCGCCCCCGAGGCAGCCCGCGAGGGCGAGCCCGTGCACGCCTTCGTGCGCCCCCATGACATCAAGCTCGCGAGGACGCCGAATGGAATCAGACATCCCGAAGGAGCCAGCCGCGTGCAACGCCTGAAGCCCGTGGGGGGCTACGTGAAGGTGCTCCTGCGACTGCCCACCGGCGACGAGCTGGCCGTCGAGGTCCCTCGCTCGGAGTTCGAGGCGCTGGGCGTGGTCGAAGGAGACTCGGTGCTCGCGGATGTCCGAACCGCGCGTGTCTTTGTTGGCGACTACGCCATCTGAGCGGCCATGCACCGCACCGTCCCCACATTGACGAAGCGCAAGTGATGAACGTACTTTGCTTGCCGATGCCTTCCTCCACTCCGACCGCCGCGCCGTGCTGCCGCCGCTGCTGTCGGATGTGTCGCTGTGCCCTTCCGGGCGCGTGGCACTGAGCAAGCATCCTCTGCGCCACACCTCGCGCCTGACTCCCTGGCCCGCCTCGCACCGAGGTGAGGTCCGTCTTCAGTCCTCGCCTCCGCTGTCCTCGCCATTCATGTCCTCCACGCCGTCACACGCCTCTCGCACCGCCATGACAGACCTCTCGGTCGTCGTGGGCCGTGGGGCGGGCGCGTGTTGGGCCTGTTGTCGGATGTGTCCGCCTCCTGGCGGGCGCCGAGCAGCGGGGAGTGCGTAACCACCTCTTCCCGACCCCTGTCCTGCTTGCGCGGCCCGCCCTCGGAAACCTCCGAGGCGCGGGCCGTTTCGTTCTGTCCAAAGGAGTCCCCGATGTCCGCGGTTCGTCCTGTCCCCGTCGAAACCACAGTCTCCGAAGAGGAGCTGCTCGCCACGGGCACCTCGCTCGCGAGCGCTCCCGCCGAGGAGGTCCTCTCGTGGGCCGAGCACCGCTTCGGCGCGCGGGCGGTCATCGCCACCAGCTTCGGCCCCGAGGACATGGTCCTGGTGGACATGTCGCGCCGGCATGCACGGAGCCTGAAGCTGCTCACGCTCGACACCGGCCGCCTCCCACCGGAGACCTATGAGCTGATGGAGGTGGTGCGCAATCGCTACGGCGTCACGGTGGAGACGTTCTTCCCCGACCACGCGCGCTTGGAGGCCCTCCAGTCCGAGCATGGCCACTTCTCCTTTCGCAAGAGCGTCGAGGCGCGGAAGGAATGCTGTGCGATTCGCAAGGTCGAGCCATTGCGGCGCGCGCTCGCGGGGCGGCTCGCCTGGGTGACGGGACTGAGGCGCGATCAGTCCTCCAACCGCGCCGATGTCTCCGTGCTGTCTGTCGACAGAGAGCACGGCGGGCTCCTCAAGCTGAGCCCCTTGGCCAGTTGGACCGCGCGCGACGTGTGGACCTACCTGCGCGAGCACGGCGTCCCCTACAACCCGCTCCACGATCGCGGCTACCTGTCCATCGGCTGCGCGCCCTGCACGCGCGCGGTGAAGCCCTTCGAGGATGAGCGCGCGGGCCGGTGGTGGTGGGAGTCCGCCGAGCACAACGAGTGCGGCATCCATGCGCGGCGCTGAAGCCATGGACTATCCCGTGTGCTTGAGACTGGAGGGCCGGCCCGTCCTCGTGGTGGGCGGCGGGCCCATTGCCGAGGGGCGGATCCTCGCGCTGCTCGAGGCGGGAGCGCGCGTGAGGCTCGTGTCGCCCGAGGCCACCGGCGCGTTGCAGCAGCTCGCGAAGGCCGAGCGACTGGAGTGGGTGCGGCGAAGGTGGAACCCCGGCGACACGCGCGGCCACGCGCTGGTGCTCACCGCGGTTGATGACACGCGCGTGAGCCAGGCGGTGGCGGACGAAGCGCGCTCGCTCGGCATCTGGCTGAACACGGCGGATGAACCCGCGGCGTGTGACTTCACGCTGCCGTCGGTGGGGCGACGCGGTGCCATCACCGTGGCGGTCTCCAGCACAGGACAAGCCCCCGCGCTCGCCGCCGCGCTTCGGCGCGAGCTGATGACGCAGGTGACGGTCCACCACGTGCGACTCGCTCGGCTGAGCGGGTGGCTGCGGCGACGACTGCCGCGAGGACCCACCCGGCAGCGCCTGCTGCGGCTGTTGGTGGACGGAGACATTGGCGCGCTCCTGGCCCAAGGCCAGCGCCGGGCCGCATGGGCCCGCGTGCGCGAGGAACTGAACGACCGAGAAGCACGGAGACAGACGACATGAGAGGCACGACAGAGGGACAGGTGTATCTGGTGGGAGCGGGTCCAGGAGACCCGGGACTGCTCACCCTTCGAGCGGCCCAGGTGCTCGCGGCCGCGGACACCGTGGTGCATGACCGGTTGATCCACCCGGGGGTGCTCGCCCATGCGCGGGCGCGGGCGCGGCTCATCTACGTGGGCAAGGAGGGCCATGGTCCTTCCGTGCGGCAGGAGGACATCCACTCGGTGCTCATCGCGCAGGCACGGCTGGGCCGCGCGGTGGTGCGTCTGAAGGGAGGCGATCCGTTCGTCTTCGGGCGCGGCGCGGAGGAGGCACTCGCGCTGGAGGCCGCGGGCATCGCCTACGAGGTCGTTCCCGGCGTCTCCAGCGGCATCGCGGCGGCCTCGGCGGCGGCCATCCCCGTCACGCATCGGGGGCTGTCCGGTGCCGTGACCTTCGCCACCGCGCACCGCGCCGAGCGCACCACGGACTGGGCGCACCTCGCGGGCGCGGAGACGCTGGTCCTCTTCATGTCGGGGCGCAGGTTGGAGGAGGCCTCGCGCGAGCTGATCCGCGCGGGCAAACCGGCCTCGACGCCGGCCGCGGTCGTGGAGGCGGGCACCTGGGAGCACCAGCGCGTGGTCGAGGCTCCGCTCGCCATCGTGGCGACCGAAGCGCGTCAGGCAGGCCTCGGCTCGCCCTCCTTGCTCGTCGTGGGAGAGGTGGTGTCCCTCCGCTCGCGACTGCCGTCCCTGGCAGCGCGCCGCACATCGACGCGCGAGCCCCGCATCGCGAACGCGGGAGGCCGGTCATGAGCACGGCCACCACCCCAAAAGCTTCGCACCTGGCGGACCTGGAAGCGGAGAGCATCCACATCCTTCGAGAAACGGCGGCGGAGTTCGCCAACCCGGTGATGCTCTACAGCATCGGGAAGGACTCCCAGGTGCTGCTGCATCTGGCGCGCAAGGCCTTTCATCCCGCGCCCCTGCCCTTCCCGCTCCTCCACGTGGACACGACGTGGAAGTTCCGCGAGATGTATGCGTTTCGAGATGCGTTCGTGGCGCAGCATGGCCTGCGCCTGCTCGTGCACCAGAACCGCCGCGCATTGGCCGAGGGCATCAATCCCTTCGACCACGGCAGCCAGAAATACACCCACGCGATGAAGACGCAGGCGCTCCTGGAGGCGCTGGCGATGCACGGCTTCGACGCGGCCTTCGGCGGAGCGCGGCGGGACGAGGAGAAGTCGCGCGCGAAGGAGCGGGTCTTCTCCTTCCGCGATCGCCACGGGCAGTGGGACCCGCGGCGCCAGCGCCCGGAGCTGTGGAACCTCTACAACGGGCGCGTGGACGCGGGCGAGAGCATGCGCGTCTTCCCGCTGTCGAACTGGACGGAGCTGGATGTCTGGCTCTACGTCCTCCAGGAGCGCATCCCCGTGGTGCCGCTCTACTTCGCGGCCGAGCGACCCGTCATCGAGCGCGGCGGCGCGCTGCTCATGGTGGATGACGAGCGCATGCGGCTGAAGCCAGGCGAGCGCGTGCAATCCCGCCGCGTCCGCTTCCGCACGCTGGGCTGCTACCCGCTCAGCGGCGCCATCGAGTCCTCCGCCACCACGGTGGAGGCAGTCATCCACGAAATGCTCTCCGCGCGCCAATCCGAACGGCAGGGCCGACTCATCGATCACGACGAAGAGGGCTCCATGGAACTCAAGAAGCGCGAGGGCTACTTCTAATGGACACCGCACGACTGGCCAGTCCCGCCCCTACCCTGCAGCAACTCTTCGCCGAGCATGGACGCAAGGAGTTGCTCCGGCTCGCCGTGGTTGGCTCCGTCGATGACGGCAAGTCGACCCTCATCGGTCGTCTCCTCTACGAGTGCGACGGACTGTTCGAGGATCAAATCCTCGCGGTCCGCCGAGCGAGCGCGAAGCGCGCGGCCACCGCGCGGCAGACAGGCGCCGCCCACGAAGCAACGGCCGGCGAGGAGATCGACTTCTCACTCTTCACGGATGGCCTGCGCGCCGAGCGTGAGCAGGGCATCACCATCGACGTGGCCTACCGCTACCTGTCCACGGCGCGGCGGAAGATCATCGTCGCGGACACGCCGGGACACCTCCAGTACACGCGCAACATGGCCACGGGCGCCTCCACGGCGGACGCGGCCGTCATCCTGGTGGATGCGCGGCTCGGAGTGCTCGCGCAGACGCGGCGGCATGCGTACATCGCCTCCCTGCTGGGCATCCCCTACCTGGCCGTGGCCGTGAACAAGATGGACAAGGTGGACTTCGATCGCGCCACCTTCGAGCGCATCGGCTCCGAGCTGGAGCACTTCGCGCGAACGCTGGGCTTCGAGCAGGTGCGCCTCTTCCCGGTGAGCGCGAGCCAGGGAGACAACATCACCCGCACCAGCGCGCGAACCCCCTGGCATGAAGGCGGCACGCTCCTGTCCTGGCTCGAAGCCCTGCCACGCCAGTCTCCCCAAGCGCCGCAGACCCTCCGCTTCCCCGTGCAGTACGTGCTGCGTCCTCACCTGGACTATCGCGGCTTCGCGGGGCAGATCGCCTCCGGCACCATCCGGGTCGGAGACGAAGTTCGGGTCGCGCCCTCCGGACGCACGACGCACGTCGCGGGCATCGACACCTTCGACGGCTCCTTGAGCGAGGCCTCCGCGCCCGCCTCGGTCACGCTCCGGCTCGCGGACGAAGTGGATGTCAGCCGAGGTGACGTGCTCACCCACGTCGACCAACCCCCGCTCGCCCTGCATCAACTCGACGCGATGCTCGTCTGGTTTGGCGAACAGCCCCTGGACTGCTCCCGCAGATACCTGGTGAAACACACCAGCCGCACCGTGCCCGCGCACATCGAGCAGGTCGTGTGGCGCAAGGAATTGGAGGACCTGTCCGAGGTCCCCGCGGAGACCCTGGCGCTCAATGAGATGGGACGGGTCCGAGTGCTCTGCCGCCGTCCGTTGCTCGCGGATGCCTACCGCGGCAATCGCCGCACGGGCGCCTTCATCGTCATCGACCCGCTGACCCAGGACACGGTGGCGGCCGGAATGATTCTCGGGGCCTCCGAGACGACCTCGGGCAACGCGCACGCACACTCGCTCGTCACGTCCTCGGAGCGGCGGAATCGCCTCGCGCAGCGCGGTGGCGTCATCCTCCTGCCGAGCGGCCCCGACACGCGGGTGCACGCTTATCAGCTCGAGCGCGCCCTCTTCGATGCGGGGCGCCACGTGGCCGTGGCCGGTGAGGACTCCGAGGCGGCGCTCGCACTCGCCGGCGCCGGCCTCTACGCCATCGTGCATCCGTCCGCACCGCAGGCGCGACGCGCGCTCCGGGGACTCGCCCGTGACGCGGAGGTCTCCTGGTTCGAGGCCGTCGCTGACGGAACTCCCGAGCAATGGATCCAAGCCATCGTCGGCACCGAGGAGCGTGCGTCGTGACGACGTCTTCACGCGCGGAGCTGTCACGCCTGGGGCCACCTCCCGTCATCACCAGCCGACTCGGCGCGGATCAAGGAGCACTGCTCCTCCAGTTGTTGGAGGGCATGGACGCCCCCGGACTCCAGTGGCTGAGCGGCTACGCGGCGGGGCTCGCCTCGGGCCGCACGGGGCTCGCGGCGGCCCCATTCCCCGCTCCCACTCCCACCGGGCACCTCGCGCTCGTCTATGGCACGCAGACGGGCAACAGCCGCCTCCTGGCCGAGCGACTCAAGTCACAAGCAGAGGCGCATGGCGTCGCGGTCCGCCTGTTTCGCGCAGGCGAATACCCACTTCGAGAGCTGAACAAGGAGCGGGTGCTGTGTGTGGTCATCAGCACGCAGGGCGATGGAGATCCGCCCGACGACGCACGAGGCTTCTACGACTTCATCCTGAGTCGCCGCGCGCCCCGGCTGGAGTCCCTGCGCTTCGCCGTGCTCGCGCTGGGCGACTCGTCGTATCCGAAGTACTGCGAGACCGGCCGGATCCTCGACGCTCGACTCGCGGAGCTGGGCGCCACCCGCCTGCTCGAACGCGCGGACTGCGACGTGGACTTCGAGCCGACCGCCACCGGCTGGCTCGCGCGCACGCTCGAGCTGACGCGCGAGGCACTCGCTCCCGCCGAGCCCCGCGCGGAGGTCGTCCCCCTGCGCGGCGTCACCCTCGCGCCCGCGCATGGCCGCGAGGCGCCGTTCGCCGCCGAGGTCCTGGTCAACCAGCGCATCACCGGCCGTGGGGCACTCAAGGATGTGCGCCATCTGGAGTTGTCGCTCGCGGGCTCGGGCCTCACGTATGAGCCCGGGGACGCGCTCGGAGTCTGGCCCCGCAATCCTCCAGGACTGGTCACGGACGTGTTGAGCGCGCTCCGCCTGGATGCCGAGGCGCCTGTCACGCGGGACGGACGGACGCTCCCGCTCACGCAATGGCTCACGGAGGAGCTGGAGATCACCCGCCTCTCGCGCTCCTTCCTGGAGCGCCACGCAGCGCAGCCCGGCGGAGAGTCATTGCGGCCCTTGCTGACGCCCGAAGGCGCCAGCGGACTCCGCGCCTTGCTCACCAGTCATCAGGTCATCGACCTCGTGCGAGCCCACCCCGTGTCCTGGCGCGCGGAGGAGCTGGTGCAGGCCCTGCGGCGACAGACGCCGCGGCTCTATTCCCTGGCATCGAGTCAGCGCAGCGTCGGCGACGAGGCCCACCTCACGGTGGCGATCGTCGACTACCTGGCCTTCGGCACCGCGCACGTGGGGGCCGCATCGTCCCACCTCGCCACGCGGGTCCCGGGAGAGGACAAAGTGCGGCTCTTCATCGAGCCCAACCCACGCTTCCGCCTGCCCAGCGACCCCCAGCGTGACGTGATCATGGTTGGCCCCGGCACGGGCGTGGCCCCCTTCCGCGCCTTCGTCCAAGAGCGAGCGCAGCTTGGCGCGACGGGGCGCAACTGGCTCTTCTTCGGCGAGCAACACCGACGCAGCCAGTTCCTCTATCAGACGGAGTGGCAGGAGGCGCTCGACGCGGGCACGCTGCATCGGCTGTCCGTCGCCTTCTCCCGAGATCAGGAGCAGAAGGTCTACGTCCAGCATCGCCTGCGCGAGCAGGGCCGAGAGCTGTACGCCTGGCTGGAGGGAGGCGCGTCGCTCTACGTGTGCGGCGAGGCCCAGCGCATGGCCCCGGACGTCCACGCGGCCCTCCTCGACATCCTGATGACTCACGGAGGCAAGGGCCGCGACGACGCGGAGGCCTACCTCCAATCCTTGCGCGAACAGCAGCGCTACCAACGCGACGTCTACTGAATGCGAGCCACGACATGAGTTCCCCCTCTCAACCCCTCTCGGAGGTCGAGCACACCAAGGCTCGAAGCAACCTCCTGCGCGGAACCCTGACCGAGAGCCTCGCGAATCCACTCACGGGCAGCCTCGCCACCAGCGACACCCAGCTCCTCAAGTTCCACGGCAGCTATCAGCAGGACGACCGGGAGCTTCGCGAGGAGCGCCGACAGCAGAAGCTGGAGCCCGACTACAGCTTCATGATTCGCACGCGCCTGCCCGGCGGAGTCTGCACTCCCGCCCAATGGCTCGCACTGGACGCACTGGCGCGCGAGCACGCCAACGGCACCTTGCGCCTCACCACCCGCCAGGCCTTCCAGCTCCACGGTGTCTTGAAAGAAGACCTCCAGCCCACCCTGGCGCGCATCCATCAGACCTTGCTGGACACCATCGCCGCGTGCGGCGACGTGAACCGCAACGTGATGTGCAATCCCAACCCCGTGGACTCGCATCTCCACGCGGAGGTGCATCAATGGGCGGTGCGCTTGTCGGAGCACCTGCTCCCTCGGACGCGCGCATACCATGAAATCTGGCTGGGCGAAGAGAAGGTCGCGGGCGGCGAGGAGGAGCCCATCTATGGCGCCACCTACCTGCCCCGGAAGTTCAAGACCGCCATCGCCGTGCCCCCGCTCAACGACGTGGATGTGTTTGCCCATGACCTGGGCTTCATCGCCATCCTCGAGGCGGGGCGGCTGGCGGGCTTCAACGTGACGGTGGGCGGCGGCATGGGCGCGACCCACGGCGACGCGGCCACCCATCCCCGACTGGCGGATGTCATCGGCTTCATCCCGCCCGAGCAACTCCTCGCGGTGGCGGAGCAGGTCGTCACCGTGCAGCGCGACTTCGGCGACCGGTCCAATCGCAAACATGCGCGCCTGAAGTACACGGTGGAGGACCGAGGCGTGCCCTGGTTCACCGCCGAGTTGGAGCGAAGGCTGGGCTTCCGCCTGGAGCCCGCACGCCCATTCCACTTCGAGCACAACGGAGACCGGTTCGGCTGGACCGAGGGCCACGACGGGACGTGGCACCTCACCCTTCAACTCGACAGCGGGCGCGTGGCGGATGTGCCGGGCGCCTCGCGGCTGACGGGCATGCGCGAGGTGGCGCGCATCCATCGGGGCGACTTCCGCCTCACCGCCAACCAGAACGTCATCATCGCCCGTGTCGCGCCCGAGGACCGCCCCGCCATCGAGGCGCTCGTGACGGCCCACGGGCTCGATGACTTCCGGAAGGCCAGCCCGCTGCGACGCGACGCGCTGGCCTGCGTGGCGCTGCCCACCTGCGGTCTCGCGATGGCCGAGGCCGAGCGCTACCTGCCGCGCATCGTGCCGCTGCTGGAGGAGCGGCTGCGCGCCCATGGCCTGGAGGGAATCCCGCTCCACCTGCGCATCACCGGCTGCCCCAATGGCTGCGCCCGCCCCTACGTCGCGGAGGTGGCGCTCGTGGGCAAGGCGCCCGGGCGCTACAACCTGCTCCTGGGTGGCGACCGCCGCGGGCAACGGCTCAATCGCCTGTACCGCGAGAACATCGACGAGCCGGCCATCCTCGCCGCGCTCGACCCGCTGTTCGCCGCCTATGCGCGCGACCGAGCGCCACAGGAGGGCTTCGGGGACTTCGTCGTCCGCGCGGGCCTGCTCAAGTCGGCCATCTGAGAGGCGGCCGGGCATGCGCGCACGAGGAACCGCGCCGACGGCCGGTTGGCCTGCTAGCATCCGCGACATGACCCAACGCCTCTTCACGTTCCTCGCGGCGCTGCCCGTCACGGCAGCGCTCGTCGCTCCGGCCGCGGACGCATGCACCAGCATGCTCGTCACCAAGGGCGCTACGACGGACGGTGCCACCCTCATCACCTACGCCGCCGACTCACACGAGCTCTACGGCGAGCTGTACTACACGCCCGCGCGCCGCCACGCGGCTGGCGCGATGCGCGACATCATCGAGTGGGACACGGGCAAGTTCCTGGGTCGCATTCCCGAGGCCCCCGTCACCTACTCGGTGGTGGGGAACATGAACGAGCACCAGCTCTCCATCAGCGAGTCCACCTTCACCGGGCGCAAGGAGCTGGAAGCGCCCACCGGCATCATCGACTACGGCTCGCTCATCTACATCGCGCTGGAGCGCTCCAAGACGGCCCGCGAGGCCATCCAGGTGATGACCACCCTGGTCGCCGAGCACGGCTATGCCTCCACCGGCGAAACGTTCTCCATCGCGGATCCGAAGGAGGCGTGGATCCTCGAGATGATTGGCAAGGGCGAGGGCAAGAAGGGCGCTGTCTGGGTTGCCCGCCGCCTGCCGGATGGCTTCATCTCTGCGCACGCCAACCAGTCGCGCATCCGCCAGTTCCCCCTGGCGGACTCCGAGAACGCTGTCTACGCGCCGGACGTCATCAGCTTCGCGCGCGAGAAGGGCTGGTACACCGGCGCGGACAAGGACTTCAGCTTCGCGGACACCTACCACCCGATCGACTTCGAGGGCGTGCGCTTCTCCGAGGCGCGCGTGTGGAGCATCTTCCGCCGGGCCGCGCCGTCGCTCGGCCTGGGCGCCGAGTACGCGGACGGCTCCAATCCCTCCAAGCGTCTGCCTTTGTGGGTCAAGCCGGACAAGAAGCTGTCCGTGCAAGACACCATGGCGCTGATGCGCGACCACTTCGAGGGCACCACGCTCGACATGACGAAGGACGTGGGCGCGGGCCCGTACCAGGTCCCCTATCGCTGGCGCCCGATGACGTGGGAAGTGGACGGAAAGAAGTACGTCCACGAGCGCGCCATCTCCACGCAACAGACGGGCTTCTCGTTCGTCGCGCAGATGCGCTCGTTCATGCCGGACCCCATCGGCGGCGTGCTGTGGTTCGGCGTGGATGACACGTTCACCACCGTCTACACGCCCATGTACGCCGGAATCCGGCAGGCGCCCCACAACCTCGCGCAGGGCGTGGCGAGCCGCGGGACGTTCTCCTGGGACTCGTCCTTCTGGGTGTTCAACTGGGTGTCCAACCAGGCCTACTCCCGCTGGAGCGACATGATTGTCGATGTCCAGAAGGAGCAGGGCGCGCTGGAGGGGCAATTCCTGGCGGACCAGACCGACATCGAGAAGTCCGCGCTGGAGCAGTACAAGCGCGACCCCGAGTCGGCCCGCAAGTACCTCACGGACTACTCCTCGCAGCAGAGCGACGCGGTGCACGCGCGCTGGCGCAAGCTGGGGGAGACCCTGCTCGTGAAGTACATCGACGGCAACGTCCGCGATGAGTCCGGGAAGGTGACTCACCCGAAATACCCGGAAGGCTGGTATCGCCACATTGCCCGCGATGCCGGTGAACGCATCGAAATCCGCGAGGCGCCGAAGGCCGAGACGAAGCCCGTCCAGAAGCCCGAGCCCAAGCCGCTCCCCAAGGCTGAACACAAGCCCACGGTGGCGCCCGCCCCGTAGTCCGTCGCTGTACCTGGCCGGATCCGCGCGGCGCCTCGCGCCCCGGATCCGGCCACCCCCGCAAGGGATGCTGCGCGGAGCAATTCCGCGCTCCCCTCGCTGACTCAAAACACCTGAAAACTCGATGTGCCCCCGCAAACCTTGTGGGCCGGGTTGTCAGCTTTCGTTATTTGTGGATTAGTACGCATTGGTCACCCCGAATTCACTTGGGGTGGCCGCCGTACCCCTTGCAAGTCAACCCGGGTAGCCGAGGGCCGCAAAGGCCCGGGCAGCCCTTTGTCGTGCATTCCCCGTCATCGTTGGTGGAGTTCTCCCTATGTCCAAAGTGTTGGGCTCATGGCCCATCCCTCTCCTCTCCCTGTTGCTGTCGGCCGGGCCCGGCCAGGCCGCGACAGGGCTGAAGCCGGTGTCGCGCGAAGCCCTGACTCAGATTCGGGCAAAGCAAGACTCGCGCGTGGCACTCGCCACCCAGCGCATCCAGGCGGCTCGCTCGAGCCTGGGCCTGGGTGACCGGGACGGCTTCCAGCTTCGGACCGCCAACACGGACCGGTTTGGCCAGACACACGTACGCTTCCAGCAGACGTTCTCCGGCGTGCCGGTCTGGGGTGGCGACGCCATCGTCCACCTCGATGTCGACAATGGGGAGCAGCCCGCGACGACGCACCTGTATCCGGGAGTCCGCATGCCGGACGTGCGCCCCGCGCTGCAGGCCAGCGAGGCGCTCACGGTCGCGGAGCAGGACGAGGGAACGGCGGCCCATGGCGCGTACTCGGTCGCGCCGCAGTCCGAGCTCGTCATCTACCCGGTGACGCAGGAGCAGATCCTCACGCCGGAGAAGTCCCGGGAGCAGCTCAACGCGGTGGACGTCACGCGCCAGGTGACGCGCTACGCGCTCGCGTGGCACATCCACACGGAGCTGTCGAACAAGCAGGACGGTGTCCGCCACACGGACTACATCGTCGACTCCCAGTCCGGTGAGGTGCTGCGCCGCTGGAACGCGCTGCAGACGGCCGCCGCGGTGGGCACGGGCAACTCGCAGTACAGCGGCACGGTGGCCCTGCAGACGAACCAGCTTCCGGACGGGACGTTCGAGCTGCGCGACACCACGCGCGGCAGCACGGGCAACATCACGTACTCGGCCGAGCACGGCGATGCCGACCTCGGCCCCGTCACGCTCATTCCTTACACCGACGCGGACAACACCTGGGGCAACGGGCAGCAGTACATCGAGGGCAACCCCACGATGGACATCACCGGCCAGACGGCCGCCGTCGATGCCCACTTCGGACTCCAGACGACGTGGGACTTCTACAAGAACGTCATGAGCCGTCACGGCATCGATGACAGGGGCACGGCCACCTTCAACCGCGTCCACTACAAGACCGCCTACGACAACGCGTTCTGGAGCAATGGCTGCTTCTGCATGACCTACGGCGATGGCGCGGGCTTCACGACCCTGACTGCCATTGACGTGTCGGCGCACGAGATGAGCCACGGCGTCATGGCCAACACGGCGGCCCTCATCTACGCCGAGGAGTCCGGCGGTCTGAACGAGGCCAACTCCGACATCATGGGAACGATGGTGGAGTTCTACCTGCGCGGCAAGAACGCCACGGGCTCCGTCATCGGCGATACGGGCGGCAACTGGTCCATCGGCGAGCAGCTCGACTCCGAGCCCCTGCGGTACATGTTCAAGCCCAGCAAGGACGGGCTGAGCCCTGATGCGTGGACGCCGGACCTCTACAAGGTCGACGTGCACTACAGCAGCGGCCCGATGAACCGCGCGTTCTACTTCCTCTCCGTGGGCGCGACGACCACGGGCGAAACGTCCACGCCTTACCTGCCGCAGGGCATGGGCGGCATCGGCAACGACAAGGCCGCGGCCATCTGGTACCGCGCCATCACCACGTACCTCTTCCCCGCCTCCAACTACGTGGCGGCGCGCACCGCCTGCCTCCAGTCGGCTCGGGACCTGTTCGGCTCCGACTCCGCGGAGTTCCGCGCGGTGCAGAACGCCTTCGCGGGCATCAACGTGGGCTACACCGCTGGAACGTATGACGACCGCGTCCCGCCCCAGGTCGCGGCGTCGGTGGTCGGCAACGCGGGCACCCTCCGCCTGGAGGCCACCGCCTCCGACAACGTCGGCGTCACGCGCGTGCAGTTCGTCGTGGACGGCGTCATCGCGGGCGAGAGCGTGAGCCTGCCGTTCTTCACGATGTTCAACTCGCAGAGCCTGGCCAACGGCGTTCACCAGCTCCAGGCCATCGCGCAGGATGCCGCGGGCAACCGGACGACCTCCGCCTCGGTGGCGTTCATGGTCTCCAACCAGACGGAGCAACTCCTCATCAACCCGGGCTTCGAGCTGGGTGACTTCGGGTGGGATCACACCGACGCGGTCCTCAACTATCCCGTGAGCAGCGGCTCGCACCGAGGCTCGGGCTACATCTGGCTGGATGGCTACGGCACCGCGCACACGGACAACCTGTCGCAGCTCGTCACCATCCCGGCGGGGACCACGTCCGCCTCGCTGTCCTTCTGGCTGAGCCTGACCACCGCCGAGACGACGACGACCGCCGTCAATGACTACATCACCATCTCGGTGCGCGACCCCCAGGGCAACGTGCTGCAGACGCTCGCCACGTACTCCAACCTCGACGCGGACCTCGACTATGTCCAGCGCAGCTACGACCTGACCGCGTACGCGGGACAGACCATCCGCATCTTCCTGGAGGCCGTGGAGAACAGCTCGCGCGCGTCCAACTTCAAGCTGGATGACTTCGCGCTGCGCGTGTCGTCCACGCCGGATGTGACCGCGCCCACTGTCAATGCCTATGTCCAGCAGGCGGGCAACGCCGTGGGCCTCTACGCGGACGTGTCCGACGACAGCGCGCTCAGCAGCGTGAAGTTCCTCGTCGACGGGACCGAGGTGGCCTCGAAGGCGTCGTCCTACAGCGCGATCATCCCCACCAGCAGCCTGACGAACGGAAGCCACACGCTCGTGGTCACCGCCACGGACGTCGCGGGCCACACGGCGTCCTCCACGCCGGTCAGCTTCTTCATCGATCGCACGACCACCCAGCTCCTGCTGAACCCGGGCTTCGAGACGGTTCCCAATCCGGCGGCGGCCTGGACGTTCACCAGCGTTCCCAGCTCCACGTCCATCAACAACGTCGGGACCAGCTCTCCGCGCTCCGGCTTGCGGCTGGCCATCTTCAACGGCGCGGGTGTCCCCAACACGGGAACCATGCGGCAGACGGTGACGGTGCCGGCCGCTGCCACGTCCGCCGTCCTGACGTTCTGGACCCGCATCCTGAGCACGGCCTTCGCCGACGGGCAGGTGCACGACACGTTCACGTTCCAGATTCGCGACAGCTCGGGCAACGTGCTGGCCACCCCGGCCGTCTACTCGAACCTGGATGACACCGCGGGTGTCTATGTGATGCGCACGTTCAACCTGAGCGCATACAAGGGCCAGACCCTCCAGTTGTTCTTCACCGCCGTGCAGACCGCGCCGGTCGTCCCGGGAGGCTTCACGCGCGTGCGCGTGGATGACTTCTCGCTGGCGGTCTCCACCGCGCAGGACACCAACCCGCCCCGCGCCAGCGTCGCGGTCAAGGGGACCTACGGCAACATCTCCATCACCGCCGGCGCCACGGACAATGTCTGGGTCTCCCAGGTGGATGTGTATGTGGATGGCACGCTCGTGCGCTCCCAGCAGAACCCTCCGGGCCCGTTCACGGTCGCGTACGACACGCGTGGCCTCACGAATGGCGACCACACGGTCGAGGTGCGCGCCACGGACGTGGCGGGCAACGTCGGCACGGCCAGCCAGACCTTCGGCATCTACAACAGCACCATCCAGGACACGCAGGACCCGACGGTCACCGGGAGCGTCAGCGGCACCCACGGCGTGGTGACCCTCGCCGCCACCGCGTCCGATGACACGGGCGTCACCGAGGTGGAGTTCTACGTCGACAACCTCTACCGAGGTCGCTCCGTCACCGCCCCCTACGTGGTGCCGTTCGACCTGAGCACCGTGGCCTACGGCACGCACACGCTCACGGTCCGCGCGTACGACGCCTATGGCCATGAGGCCGTGCACTCGGTCGCGTTCGAGCGCGTCCCGGTGTCCGTCGCCGTCGCCCCCGCCTCGGCGATCGTTCGCTGGGGTGAGACGGTCAACTTCGGCGCGACCGTGCTCAACACCGAGACCAACTCGGCCGCCACCTGGTCGCTGCAGGAGGGCCCCGCGGCCGGCAGCATCAGCGCCACGGGCGTCTACACCGCGCCCAGCGCCACGGGCACCTTCCACGTCGTGGCCACCAGCGTGGAGGACCCGACCCGGAGCGCGAGCGCGACGGTGCGCGTCTACACGGGTGACATCAACGCGGACGGACTCGTCGATGGCGAGGACATGGGCGTGCTCGCCCAGGCCCTCGGCGCACACAACGGCGACGCCCACTACGCCCCCGCGGCCGACCTCGATGGCAACGGCCTCGTGGACGACAACGACATCACTCTCTTCATCGCCGAGTTTGGACGGTAATCACCCATGAACCTGCTGAAGAAGATCATCGTCCCCGTCCTGCTCGTCGGCCTGATGGCCGCCTGCTCGGACGACGTCAAACCCCAGACAGACACGGGCCAGGTCACCATCACGCCCGACAAGGCCACCGTGAAGGCTGGCGAGCAGGCCACCTTCACCGCCACCGTCGAGGGCAAGTCGGACGGACAAGTCCGATGGAGCCTGCCGCAAGGCACCCAGGCGGGCACCGTCACCAGCGACGGCGTCTACACCGCGTCCGAGACCCCGGGCACCTACTCCCTGCTGGCCACCAACGTCGCGGACACCTCCAAGACGAGCCGCGCCACCATCACCGTGGTGCCCAGCATCTCGGTGTCCGTGAAGTCTGATACCGCGGTCATCTACACCGGCAGCACCACCCTGTTCACCGCGACGGTCCAGGCCAAGGGGACCACCAACCTCGGCGTCACCTGGAGCGTCCTGGAAGGCGACGCGGGTGGGACCTTCACCAGCGCGGGCCGCTACAAGGCGCCCACCACGCCGGGCACGTACCACGTCGTTGCCACCAGCATGGTGGACGCGAGCGTGAAGGCCGTGGTCGCCGTCGAGGTCGTCGCCGTCAAGGTGACCGTCACGCCGGACGGCGTGACGCTGGACCAGGGCGCCGCGACCATCCTGAGCGCCACGCTCCTGGGACCCGCGGGCACCTCCGTCACGTGGAGCGTGCAGGAGGGCGCCGCGGGCGGCACCGTCACCCCGAGCGGCGTCTACTCCGCGCCCAACAAGGCCGGCACGTACCACGTCATCGCCACCAGCACGGCGGACACGACGAAGGCGGGCTCGGCCACCATCACCGTGCGCCCCATCACGCTGGCGCTCGACAAGACCGAGGCCACCGTCTCCACCGCCGCGAGCACTCCCTTCCGCGCGATCTTCACGGGCACGGTGAACACGGGCGTGACGTGGAGCATCCAGGAAGGCGCCGCGGGCGGCACCATCAGCAGCGCGGGCGTCTACACGGCTCCCACCTCGGGCGGCACGTTCCACGTCGTCGCCACCAGCAAGGCGGACAGCACCGTGACCGCCACGGCCACGGTCACCGTCACGCCCGTCGCCGTCACGGTGACGCCTGACACCGCCACGCTCGATCAGGGCGCGAGCACCCCGCTCCAGGCCCAGGTCACTGGGACGGCCAACACCTCCGTCATCTGGAGCATCCAGGAGGGCGCAGCCGGAGGCGCTGTCACCGCGGACGGCGTCTACACCGCGCCCAAGAAGGCTGGCACGTACCACGTCGTCGCCACGAGTGCGGCGGATCACTCCAAGGCGGGCTCGGCCACCCTCACCGTCCGGCCCGTCACCGTGACGCTCTCGGACGCGGCGCCGACGCTCTCCACCGCGAGCACGTTCCAGTTCATCGCCACGGTCGCCGGCACGGTGACCCCAGGCGTGACGTGGAAGGTCCAGGAAGGCGCCGCGGGAGGCGCCATCTCCAGCGCCGGTGTCTACAAGGCGCCCACCGCTGCGGGCACGTACCACGTCGTCGCCACCAGCGTGGCGGACACCACCGTCAGCGCCACGGCGACCGTCACGGTCATCGCCGTTTCCGTCGCGGTGGCCCCCAACACCACCACCCTGGATCAGGGCGCCCACGCCACGTTCCAGGCCCACGTCACCGGGACCAGCGACACCTCCGTCACCTGGAGCATCGAAGAGGGAGCCAGCGGCGGCACGCTCAGCGCCGCGGGTGAGTACGTCGCGCCCAACAAGGCCGGCACGTTCCACATCGTCGCGACCAGCACGGTGGACGACTCCAAGTCGGGTACCGCGACCATCACGGTCCGGCCCGTCACCGTGACGCTCTCCGACACGACGGCCACCGTCTCCACGGCGGGCACGTTCCACTTCTCCGCCACCGTCGCCGGCTCGGTGAACCATGGCGTGACGTGGACCGTTCAGGAGGGCGCGAGCGGCGGCACCATCACCACCGACGGCGACTACACCGCGCCCCTCACGGGTGGCACGTACCACGTCATCGCCACCAGCGTGGCCGATGCCACGGTGAGCGACACGGCCACCATCACCGTCAAGCAGGTCGCCGTCAGCGTGGCGCCGACCTCCGCGACGGTGGACCAGGGCGAGGTGAAGACGTTCACCGCCGACGTGACGGGCTCGTCCAACCTCGCCGTCAACTGGACCGTCCAGGAGGGCGCCGCGGGCGGCTCCATCACCTCCACGGGTGCGTACACCGCGCCCAACACGGCTGGCACCTACCACGTCGTGGCGACGAGCCAGGCGGATGGTTCGAAGTCGGATACCGCCACCGTCACCGTGCGCGCGGTGGCCCTGGCGTTGGATCGCACCGAGGTGAACGTCATCACCTCCGGCACCTACCACTTCAACGCCACGGTCACCGGCACGGTGAACACGGGCGTGACGTGGACCGTCCAGGAGGGCGCGAGCGGTGGCTCCATCACCACCGCGGGCGTCTACAGCGCCCCGGCCACGAACGGCACGTACCACGTCATCGCCACCAGCGTGGCGGATGTCGCGATCAAGGCCGTTGCCACCGTCACGGTCTCCACCGTCGCGGTCATGGTGAATCCTGCCGCCATCACCCTGAACCAGGGTGATGCGACGACGTTCACCGCGGATGTGACGGGCACGTCCAACACCGGCGTCACGTGGACCGTCCAGGAGGGCGCGTCCGGCGGATCCATCACCAGCGCCGGCGCATACACCGCCCCCACCCACGCGGGCACCTACCACGTCATCGCCACCAGCGTGGCGGACCCGACCCACTCGGGCTCGGCCACCGTCGTCGTGCGCCCCATCGTCGTCACGCTCTCGGACGCCGCCCCCACCGTGGCGGCAGCCGGGACGTTCCACTTCGGCGCCACCGTCACGGGCACGGACAACACGGGCGTGACGTGGAGCGTGCAGGAGGGCGCCGCGGGCGGCTCCATCACCGCATCCGGTGACTACACCGCGCCGAACAAGGGCGGCACGTATCACGTCATCGCGACCTCGCAGGCGAACACGTCGAGCACCGCCGTCGCGACGGTCACCGTCACCTCGGTCGAGGTCGCGGTGTCTCCCGCCACCACCACCCTGGACCAGGGCGCGACCGTTCCGTTCCAGGCGAATGTGACGGGGGCGGCCGTCAACACCGTCACCTGGACCATCCTGGAGGGCGCCAGCGGCGGCACCATCACCGCAGCGGGTGCGTACACCGCGCCCGCCAAGGCGGGCACGTACCACGTGGTCGCCACCAGCACGGTGGACACGTCGGTGTCCAGCTCGGCCACGGTCACCGTTCATGCGGTCACCGTGACGCTGGCGGACACGACGGTGGCGCTGTCCTCGGGCGGCGCGTTCCACTTCTCCGCCTCGGTCACCGGCACGGTGACCCCTGGCGTGACGTGGAGCGTTCAGGAGGGCACGAGCGGCGGCACCATCACCGCCAGCGGTGACTACACCGCGCCGCCTACGGGTGGCACGTATCACGTCACCGCCACCAGCGTGGGCGATGCCACGGTGAGCGCCACCGCCACCGTCACCGTCACCCAGGTCGCGGTCAGCGTGGCCCCCAACACCGCCACCCTGGAGCAGGCCGAGGCGAAGACGTTCACGGCCACCGTGACGGGCACGTCCAACTCCGCCGTCACCTGGACCATCCAGGAGGGCGCGAGCGGCGGCACCATCACCGCGGACGGCATCTACACCGCGCCCAACAAGGCCGGCACGTACCACGTCGTGGCGACGAGCAATGCGGATGTCTCCAAGTCCGACACGGCCACCGTCACCGTGGGCAGTGTCACCGTGACGCTCGCGGACACGACCGCGGCGCTGTCCACGGCGGGCACGTTCCACTTCGCCGCCACGGTCACCGGCACGAAGACCCCGGGCGTGAACTGGTCCGTTCAGGAAGGCGCCGCGGGCGGCACCATCACCGCCAATGGCGACTACACCGCCCCCGCCGCGGGCGGCACGTTCCACGTCATCGCCACCTCGAAGGGCGACGCGACGGCCAAGGCCACCGCCACCGTCACCGTCACCCTGGTGGTCGTGGCTGTCACCCCGACTGAGGTCACCCTGGATCAGGGTGACACCAAGGCGTTCCAGGCGAGCGTGACGGGCACGTCCAACATCGGCGTCACCTGGAGCATCAAGGAGAACACCGGTCCGGTGGGCAGCGTCACCTCGGATGGCGTCTACACCGCGCCCTTCAAGAGCGGCACGTTCCACGTCGTCGCGAAGAGCAATGCGGATGGCTCGAAGACGGGCGTCGTCACCGTTACCGTGCGTCCCGTCGTCGTGACGCTCGCGAACAACGCCCCTACCGTCTCCACCGGGGGCAGCTTCGCCTTCGGCGCCACGGTCACCGGCACGACGGCGAGCCATGACGTGACGTGGAGCGTCCAGGAGGGCTCGCGCGGCGGCACCATCACCGCCGCGGGTGTCTACTCGGCTCCGCTCTCGGGTGGCACCTTCCACGTGACCGCCACCAGCGTGGCGAACACGGCGTCCAAGGCCTACGCCACGGTCACGGTCACCCCGGTCGCGGTGACGGTGTCCCCCGCGACGGCGACGTTGGATCAGGGCGCGTCCCAGCGCCTCACGGCCACGGTCACCGGCACGACGAACGAGAACGTCACCTGGTCGATCCAGGAAGGCGCCGCGGGCGGAGACCTCACCTCCGATGGCGTCTACACCGCTCCAGCCCACGCCGGCACGTACCACGTCGTCGCGACCAGCGCGGCGGATGGCTCGAAGAAGGGCACGGCCACGCTCACCGTGAGCCCGGTCACCGTGGCGCTCGCGAATCCGTCGACCACCGTCGCGGCCGCGGGCAGCTTCCACTTCTCCGCCACGGTCGCCGGCACGGTGACCTCGGGCGTGACGTGGAGCATCGAGGAAGGCGCCGCGGGCGGCTCCATCACCTCGGATGGCGACTACACCGCGCCCGCCGTCGGTGGCACCTACCATGTCATCGCCACCAGCGTGGCGGATGCCACGGCCAAGGCCACCGCCACGGTCACCGTCACGCCGGTCACGGTCGCGGTGTCTCCGAACTCGGTCGCGGTGAACCAGGGTGAGACGAAGACGTTCGTGGCCCACGTGACGGGCACGTCCACCACCTCCGTCACCTGGACCGTCGAGGAGGGCGCCGCGGGTGGCGCCATCACCAGCGCGGGCGTCTACACCGCGCCGAACACCGCGGGCACGTACCACGTCGTCGCCACCAGCACGGTGGATGCGTCCAAGTCGAGCTCGGCCACCATCACCGTGCGTCCCGTCACCGTGACGCTCGATCCCACGAACGCGGCCCTCGCGTTCGGAGGCAGCCAGCACTTCACGGCCACCGTCACCGGCACGGCGACGACGGGCGTGACGTGGAGCATCCAGGAGGGCGCCGCGGGCGGCTCCATCACCGCCTCCGGTGACTACTCCGCGCCGAGCACGGCGGGCACGTACCACGTCGTCGCCACCAGCGTGGCCGACGCCTCGGCCAAGGCCACGGCCACCGTCTCCGTCTCCTCGGTCAGCCTGGCCCTGTCGCCCACCTCGGTGGATGTCACCCCGGGCGGCCAGTTCACGTTCACCGCGGTGGTGACGGGCTCGGCCAACACGGCCGTCACCTGGAGCACCTCCGCGGGCAGCATCACCCAGGCTGGCGTCTACACGGCTCCGTCCGAGTTCGGCACCGCGACGGTGACGGCCACGTCCGAGGCGGATCCCTCCGTCAAGGCCACGGCCATCGTCACCATCCGCGCGGCGAGCGGCCTCGTCTACACGGATCCGAGCGGCCTCGGATGGAAGCTCGTCCGCAACGCCACCGAGTCCACGCCGACGCACCTCGTGCTCGACCTCGTCGGGCCCGTGGGCGAGCTGGGCCGCGGCGTCGCGCTGACGCTCTCCGCGCCTCCGGCGCTCACGACGTGGGCTCACGTCGCGACGTCAGACACGGAGTTCGTCACGAACCGCGCCTTCGCGCTCGGTGGCATGCCCCAGCTCCTCAAGGGGACGGTGGCAGGCAACGCGCTGCGCCTGGGTGTCTTCCAGAAGGGAACGAGCGCTCCGGCGGTCGTCTACGCCGACGCGCTCGTCTCCGTGGCGCTGGAGCTGAACACCGCGCAGGCCATCCCCGCCGGGACGGTCATCACGCTCGCCGTGGACAAGGCCCATGCCCTGCCCGGCGTCGACACCCTGGGCCCCATCACGGTGGCCGTGGGTGAGCTGAAGGCTCAGTAGTCCGCAGTCGCATCACACGCCCGCGGGTGCAGTCGTCACCCGCGGGCGTCGCGTCACGGAGCGGCGAACACCTTCGCCCTCCGCACGCGGATTCGCAGCACCTGTCCTGTGCGGACGCCCTCCACCGGAGGCGCCACGACCCGCAGGAGCGAGGTGCCCACCGCGAAGCGATACTCCACCGAGTTCCCTAGGAAGAGGCGCGCAGCCAGCGGCAGCGCGGTGCCCTCCGTCCCCAGCTCCAGGTCCTCCGGACGAAGGACCAGCGCCCCAGGCCCCTCGCTCCGCGCCACATCGGCGGGAAGCGCGAAGGCCGTCTCGGCCTGCGCGCAGTAGAAGACGCCGTCTCGCACCGCACCGGAGAGGACGTTCGCACCGCCCACGAAGCGGGCGACGAAGGCCGAGGTCGGTGCGTGGTAGAGCCGCTCCGGGGCATCCACCTGCTCCAGCACGCCCCCGTTCATCACCGCGATGCGATCCGACAACGCCAGCGCTTCGGCCTGGTCGTGCGTCACGAAGACGAGCGTCGTCCCGAGGCGCTCGCGGAGCGCGGCGAGTTCCGCGCGGAGTTCCTCGCGCAATGCCGCATCCAGGTTGGAGAGCGGCTCATCCAGCAGCAGCACGCGCGGGTTGGACACGAGCGCCCGAGCCAACGCCACGCGCTGAAGCTGGCCACCGGACAACTCATGCGGCATGCGCTCCGCGAACGCCTCGAGCCGAACCCAGCGCAGCGCGGTCCGCACCCGCTCGGAGATCTCACTCCGCGAGGTTCGCCGCAGCGCCAACGGATAGGCGACGTTCGCCTCGACCGAGCGGTTCGGCCACACGGCATAGCTCTGGAACACCATTCCCAGGCCGCGTCGCTCGGGAGGCACGCGGATGCCGGGGCCCGCGACCCGGGTTCCACCGATATCGATGGTGCCCTGATCCGGATGCTCCAGGCCCGCGATCATCCGCAGCGTCGTCGTCTTGCCGCAGCCGGATGGCCCGAGCAGCGACAGCAGCTCGCCCTCGCGAACCTCCAGGCTCAGCCCGCGAACCACCGGGGTCTTGCCATAGGCCTTCACCACGCCATCGAGCACGATGTTCGCCATCACCCCTCCACCGACGAACGAGGCCCGAGCGCGAGCACGCCGCGCCCCCCCAGCACCAGCGCGACCAGGACGCAGGCCAGCACCGCCGCGGAGGCCGGGTCGTCATAGCTCTGAAGCTCGAACAGCAGCGTGCCCAAGACCTGCGAGCCCGCGGGCACCAGCAGCACCGACATGGTCATCTCCGAGGCACAGGTGAGGAACGCGAGCACGAACGCCGAGACGATCGCGGGCCGCAGCACCGGCAGCGCCGCGTCTCGGAACGCACGCAGCGGCCCTGCCCCGCTCAACCGCGCCGCCTCGACGAGCGACACGTCGAGCTGCGCGAGCCCTTCGGAGCTGTTGCGCTCCCCCAGCGCCAGGTACTTCACCGCGTAGGCGATGAGCAGCAGCCACGGGGTGTGCGCCAGCGCGAGGACGAAGGCGACTCGCTCGAACGCGATGAACCGCCAGTCCCGCGAGAAGGCCACGAGCAGCGCCAGGGCCAGCACCGTGCCCGGCACGGAGAAGGGCCCCACTGACAACGCCTCCACCATCCCGCGTGAACGCCGGCGCAGCATGGCCGCGGCGAGACCGAACCCGCACACCAGCCCCCCTGCCCCCGTCGCCAGCATCAGGCTGTTGCCCAACGCACTGCGCGCCCGCTCACTCCACAGCACGCTTCCCCAGCGCGTGAAGGTCAGGGACGCCCAGGACAGCGGCGCGCCAAAGCTCCGCTGAAGCGACGTGAGCAACAGCGCCCCCAGCGGCAACACGATGAAGGCCGCGCACACCAGCGACACCGTGATGCCCCAAGGCACACGCGCCTTCCCGAGTGCCATCGGGCGAAGCGCCAGTCCCTTGCCGGCGCCCAGCCGCACACGTCCGCCTCGCCCCAACCACCGCATCACGCCCAGCGCGATGGGCGTCAGTCCCAGCAGCAGCGTGGCCAGCGCCATCGCACGGGGAAGTCCCTCCGAGCCTCCCATCAACACCAGCTCATAGATGCGGGTGGTCAACACGCGCGTTGGAGGTGAGGCTGAGACACCCAACAGATAGGGCACCCCAAACGACGAGGCGGTCAGCAGGAAGACCATGACCGCGCCGGACAGCACCGAGGGCAGCATCAAGGGCAGCGTCGCCGTCGTCAGCGCTCGGAACGGGGACGCCCCACACACGCGAGCCGCTTCCTCCAGGGCCGGGTCGATGCGACGAAGCGCGGCGGCGCCCGCCAGCAAGACAAAGGGCAGGCCCGAGAGCCCCTCCACGAAGGCGATGCCGCCCACCCCGTAGATGTCGAACGTGCCCGTCCCCCACAGCCGATTGAGATAGCCCGCGCGAGGGCTCGCGAGCGACAGCCAGCCCATGCCCCAGATGAACGCGGGGATCGCCGAGGGCAGCGTGAAGAGGACCGCGAACACGCGCCGGAGCGGCAGGTCCGTGCGGAACAACAGCAGCGCCAGCGGCGCTCCCAAGCCGAGCGCCAGCAGACTCGCGCCTGTCGAAATCATGAGCGTGTTGGACAGTGCGCCCCACTCGCTTCCCCAGGCCGTGCTCGACCGCGCGGTGAGGGATTCCAGCCCGCGGATCAACAACACGCCCAGAGGCCCCGCGCCAAAGAACAACACCGGCACCAGCCACGCGCCCAGCCCGAGCCGAGGGCCCCACGTCCCTTCGCGGGTCATCGGGCGAACGCCTGACTGAACGACGCCTTGATGGTCGTCCCGCGTGACAATCCCAGCTCCAACAGCTCGGGAGTCCACGGCTGCGCGCGCCCGAGCAGGGTCTCCACGCCCGCCTCGCCTCGCGGCCCTTCCAGCCGTGGATCCACGCCATGCATGTCCCCTCGCTCGATGATGATGCGCTGCCCTTCCGGCGAGAGAAGGAGGTCCACCAGGGCGCGAGCGGCGACGGGGTTGCGCGTCGATTGGAAGATGGCCACCGGGCCAGGGATGACGACCGCGCCATCCTCGGGCCAGCTCACGGCGACAGGACTTCCGCGAGCCCTCGCCGCGAGCACGTTCTCCAGCAGGACGACGCCCACGTCCACCTCGCCGCTCTCCACCTTCTGCAGTACGGCCGCGTTCCCACCGGCCACGAGCGCGCCGCGCGCCCGCAGCTCCGAGAAGAATCCCTCGCCATAGCGAGACCGCAGGAACACCGCCCAGGTGTAGGCCGTCCCGGAGGTGAGCGGATCTCCAATCGCGGCGCGGCCCGACCACGGACCTCTCGCCAGCGCCGCGAAGGACGGAGGCGGCGGCACCGAGTCCTCGCGATGGACGAGCACCATGGTGGACACCCGGGCCGCCGCGTAGCGCGCATCCAAGTCGAGCAACGGTCGAGGAACGCGCAGGACATTCGGCGACGCATACCGAAGGAAGGCGCCCTCCCGAGCGAGTCGCTCATAGAGGAACGGATCGGACGTCAGCAGCACGTCCGCGCGCACAGCTCCGGCGAGGCGCTCCGCCTCCAACCGGCTGGCCACCTTCTCGCTGCCTGCTTGATACCAGTGCACCTTCACGCCCGGCAGCCGCTGGGCCAGCAGGGGCGCCAGCGCGTCCAGCACGTGCTGGTACATCGACGTGTAGACCCACACGTCGCCCGTCGCGGCCTCCGTCGACGCCACGGGTCCCCCGCTCGCCGGCGCCGCGGACTCGATGCGGCACGACGCGAGCAGGAGGACCGCGAGCAGGGAGCAGACGCCTCGGAACCGCGTTCGGACGCGCATGGCGGGCGATGATGCACCACCCACGCGCCATCCTCACGTTCCGCCCGCGTCACCGCGGACAGGGAGCTACTTCGCGGCCACGTCGCGCGGGAACTGACCGCTGGCCACCAGCAGGTTCAGCCGGGCCTGGAGCACCGCGTCCTGGGCGAGCAGCGCATTCGTCTCGGCGTCTCGCGCCGTGCGCTCCGCGTCCACGACGTCCAGGTTCGTGGTGGCACCCGCGCGGTAGGCCTCGGTGGAGAGCTGGAGCGTCTCGCGCGCCGACTCCGCCGAGTGCCCCTGCTCCACCGCCGCGGCCGTCGCGCCTTGGAGCTGTTCGTCCGCCGAACGCACCTCACCCCGAGCCCGCTGCATCAAGGTGTCCAACGCGCCCCGGGCATCCGCCACCAGCGCCGCGCGCTCGCGCTTGGCGCCATAACGGAAGCCGCCGTCATAGAGCGGCACCGACAGCAGCACCTGGGCCTGGAAGCCCCACGTGGGCAGCGTGACGGTCTCCGGCGTCTGGAAGTACGGCTGCGCCGAAGCGGACACCGTGGGCATGAAGTCCGCCCAGCTCTCCTCGTAGGTGCGCTCGGCCAGCGAGAGCCGCGCGCGCTGCGAGGCGATGTCCTCGCGCTGCTCCACCGCCTTCAAGGCATCCGTGAGCGCGGGAGGCGAAGCCAGCACCGCATCTCCGGCCGCGTCGAGCGGACCATCCACGCCCACCGCCACACCGAGCGCCTCGCGCGAGCGATTCAACGCCGTGGCGGCGAGCTGCACGCGCGCCTCGTTGTCATACAGCTCGCGCTGCGCCCGAGCCTCATCCAACCGAGTGCCCAAGCCCTTCGAGCGCCGGGCCTGAGAGAACTCCAGATGCGCCCGCGCCGTGTCTCGCGCTTGCACGGCCACGGCCAGCAAGCGCCGCTGCAGCACGACGGACAGATAGGCCTGGGCCGCGCCCGAAGCGACCAGGCGCCGCACATCCGACTCACTGGCGCGCGCCACGTCCACGGCCTGCTTCGCGCGGCTCGCGGCGAGCCAGCGCTGGGGCGCCACCAAGGGCACGGTCAGGTTGAGGTTGGCATTGAACGCGCTGCCAGGCTGCACCACGCGATCGTTCTGCACGCGGTCCGCGTCCAACTGCGTGTACACGCCGTTGGCCGTGAGCACGGGCAGGAAGGCCGCGCGGGCCTCGGTCACCAAGGCCTGCGCTCGCGCCACCTGGGCCTTCGCCTGGGTGAGCGTCGGGTTGCGCGCGAGCGACTGCTGCACGGCGTCCTCGAACGTCAGGGCCGGGGCCTGCACCGTCGCGGGGACCTGCGTCGCCTCGGGAGCCGGGGTCGGGGTCGTCGGCGGCTCCCCCCGCGCCGCGCCGGACAGCAGCGCGGCGACCATCACTCCACCCTCCATCCACGCTCGCATCGCGCTCACCGCTTCTCCGCCGAGGCCAGCACCGCGTCCACCGGGCCGCCATCCGTCACGTCACTGCCCGCGTTGAGGGCGACCACTTCACCGCCCTGAAGCCCGCTGACGATCTGCGCGACCTTGCCGTCGTGTCGCCCCACCACCACCGGCACCACCCGCGCGCGCCCGTCCTGCACGACCGCGACGAACGGCTTGTCGGCGCGCATGAAGAGGGCCTCGGCGGGCACCATCGGATAGGGGCGAGCCTGCAGGTGGAGCGTGGCGTGGATGAAGCTGCCCGGGTACAGGCCCACGTCCTTGTTGTCGATGTCCACCTCGCACAGCATGGTGCGCGTGCGCGCATCCAGGTTGCGCGTCATGCGCGTCACCTTCGCCTCGAGCGTCTGTCCCGGGCGCTGATCCACCGACAGCGTGACCGCGTCGCCCTCGTGCACGGAGTCCGCGTCGTCCTGGCCCAGGTAGACGTAGACGCGCAGCTTGTCCATGTCCGCCAGGTCCAGCACCGGCTGGGCGCTCGTCGTCGAGCCCGTGGCGGCCGGAAGCAGCGCGCCCGTGTCCACGTAGCGCGCGGTGACGATTCCCTCGAATGGCGCGGTCAGCGTCCCATAGGCCTGGAGCGACTGGGCTCGCGCGAGGTTCGCCTCGGAGATCTTCACCCCCGCCTGCGCATCATCCACCTGCTGCTGGGAGCTGACGCCCGTCGAGACCAGCGACAGGTGCCGTTGCAGGAGCTGTCGCTTCACGTCCAGGTCCGCTCGCGCGGCGGCCACCTGCTGCTCGGTGTCGGGAGACTCGAGCGTGGCCAGCAGCTGGCCCTTCTTCACGCGGTCGCCCTTGTCCACGCGGATGTCGCGCAGGTAGCCGCTGACCTTGGCGTAGAGCGTGGCCTGAGCCCAGGCGCGGGCCTCGGCGGGCAGCGTGACGTCGCGGCCCGATGCGGCCAGGGTGACCTGGACGGCGCGCAGGCGAGGGCCGGCGGCCACGGCGGCGCGGCGAGACTCCGCCTCGCGGGCCTCGGCGTGGCTGCGCGTCGTGGCCAGGAACGCCACGCCACCGATGGCGACGCTGACGCTCACCACGCCCACCGCGAACAGGCCGCGCGCGGAGGGAGGTCGAGAGGGAGCAGGAGGCACCGGCTCAGGCGAGGGAGGGATGACGGGCACGGGAGCGGAACTCATGCGGAGTGACCTGGAGAGGAAGAAGGAAGGAGCGCGGCCTCGGCCTCGAAGCGCTTGTCCAACTCGTGCTGGCGAGGCGGCGCCTTGCGCAGGAGCGAGTAGACGACCGGGACCATGAACAGGGTGACGAAGGTGGCCACCGAGAGACCACCGATGACAGCTCGGCCCAGCGGCGCGTTCTGCTCACCCCCCTCGCCCAACGCCAACGCCATGGGCAGCATGCCGAGCACCATGGCGAGCGCCGTCATGAGGATGGGACGCAGTCGCGTACGCCCCGCCTCCAGCGCGGCCTCCAGCGCGCTGATGCCGCGCTCGCCGCGCACATCGTTGGCGAAGTTGACCAGGAGGATGGAGTTACTGACCGCGATGCCCACGGCCATGATGGAGCCCATGAAGGACTCCACGTTGAGCGTGGTGCCTGTCACGGCCAGCATCCAGAGGATGCCCACCAGCGCGCCGGGCACCGCGACCATGATGATGAACGGATCCAGCCAGCTCTGGAACAGCACGACCATGAGCAGATAGACGAGCACGATGGCCAGGAGGAGCCCGGTGCCCAGGCTCTTGAACGAGGTGAACATGCTCTCGCTCTGGCCTCGGATGGTGATGCGCGTCGTCTTGGGCACGTCCTTCAGGCCGCTGATGGCCTTCTGGATGTCGCGGGTGACGCTGCCCAGGTCCCGGCCCTCGGCGGAGGCCTGCACGTTGATGACGCGCTGAACGGTGGCGTGGTTGATGAGGGCCTTGTCCTGCGTGGCCCGCATCGAGGCGATGCTCCCCAGATAGAGCGTGGTGCTGGAGCTCGCGTCCCCCACCCCGCGGCTCGGAGTCTGTCGAAGCGGCGCCGTGCCCCCCGCCACGGGCGTGGTCATCAGGTCGTTGACGCTCTGCATCTGCACGAGCGGCGTCTGCACCACGACGGGGTAGTTCACGTTGTTCTGCGGGCTCAACCAGAAGGACGGCGACACCGTGGAGCTGGACGACAGCGTGGTGAGCAGGTTGTTGGCCACATCGCGCTGGGTGATGCCGACCTGGGCGGCGCGCACGCGGTCCGTCACCACCTGGATGGCGGGATGGTCCAACACCTGGGCGATGCGCACGTCCGCGGTACCCGGGATCTCGCGCATGCGGTCGCGCAGCTCGCGCGCCAGCAGGAAGGACTTGTCCAGGTCGCTGCCTTCAATCTGCACGTCGATGGGCGCCGACAGGCCGAAGTTGAGCACCTGGCTGACGATGTCCGGCGCCTGGAAGTAGGCGCTCACGCCGGGGAAGTCCTTCGCCAGCATCTCGCGGATGGCCTGCATGTACAGGCGCGTGGGGTGGTGATGCGCCTTCAGCGCGATGAGCACCTCCGCGTCCTGGCTCCCGATGTTGTCCGTGGGGACGAGCGCCAGGTTGAAGGAGATGGGCAGGCCCAGGTTGTCGTTGATGGTCTCCAGCTCATCCTCCGGGATGAGGTCCCGGATGCGCTGCTCCACCGCGTCGACGATCTCTTCGGTCGTCTCCAGCCGCGTGCCGATGGGCGCGCGCACGTGCAGGCGCATCTGGCCGGCATCCACCGAGGGGAAGAAGTCGAAGCCCACGACGAACGGCAGGACCGCGGTGGCGCCCACCAAGAGCGCCGCGCACCCGAGGACGAAGCCCCGATGTGCCAGCACCATGGACAGGGCCCGGCCATACACGTCCGTGAAGCGATCGAAGTGACGGTCGCGCCAGGCATTGAAGCGGCCCCAGATGCCCCGGGCGGCCTCGGGCCCATGGGCCTCGTGCTCCAGGAGCTGGCGCGCCAGCGTGGGCACCAAGGTCCGGCTGAGCACGTAGCTGGCGAGCATCGAGATGACCACCGACAGCGCCAGCGGCGTGAAGAGGAAGCGCGCGGGCCCCACCAGCAGCACCACCGGGAAGAACACGATGCAGATGGTCAGGGTGGCCGCCAGCGCGGGCGTGGCGATCTGCTCGGCGCCGATGAGGATGGCGGGCGTCAGCGGCATCCCCAGCGTGCGGTGCCGGTGGATGTTCTCCACGGCCACCGTCGCGTCATCCACGAGCATCCCGATGGCGAGCGCCAGTCCGCCCAGCGTCATGATGTTGAACGTGTGGCCCAAGAGGAACAGGCCCGTCACGCCCACGGCCATGGCCAGCGGGATGGACGTGGACACCAGCAACATGCTGCGCCAGCTCCCCAGGAACAGGAGGATCATCACCGACACCAGCACCGAGCTGATGAGCGCCTCATGCAGCACGTTCATCACGGCGGCGCGCACGAACACGGACTGATCGAAGTCGATCTTCAGCTCCATGCCCTCGGGCGCCGCCGCCTTGAGCTGGGGCAGCAGCTCTCGCGAGGCGTCCACCACCGCCAGAGTGGAGGCGTTGGCGTGCTTGAGCAGCGACAGGTAGGTGGCGCGCTTGCCGTTGACCCGCGCGATGTTGGTCTGCACGGCGAAGCCGTCATGCACGAACCCCACGTCGCGCAGATATACGGGCGCGCCGTCCACCACCTTCACGGGCAGGGCGTTGAACTCATCGACGGTGGTGGGGCTGGAGTTGAGCTTGACGTTGTACTCGGTGTTGCCGATCTGCGCGGTGCCCGCGGGCACGAGCACGTTGGACTGGAGCAGCGCCTGCACCACGTCCTGCGGCGTGAGCCCCTTGGCCGCCACCTTCGCCGGATCCACGTCCACCATGATCTGCCGGGCCTTGCCACCATACGGTGACGGAATGGACATGCCCGGGATGGTGAACAGCTTGATGCGCAGGAAGTTCAGGCCGTAGTCATAGAGCTGCTGCTCGGACAGGTTCTGGCTGGAGACGGTGAGCTGGGCCACCGGCACGTTGGACGCGTTGTAGCGGATGACGTTGGGCGGGCTGATGCCAGGGGGCATGAGCCGGCTGGCCGTCTGCGACACGCTGGCGATCTGCGCGATGGCCGCGCCGATGTCCGCGTCCTGCTCGAAGTAGACCTTGAGGATGCCGATGCCGGAGATCGACTGCGAGTCGATGTGGCTGATGCCATCCACCGTCGTCGAGTAGGCGCGCTCGCTGATGAGCACCACGCGTCGCTCGATGTCCTCGGCGGACATGCCCGGATAACTCCAGACCACCATGACGACCGGGATGTCGATGGCAGGAAAGATGTCCACCTTCATCCGGGCCGCGGACATCACTCCCGCCAGGAGGATGAGCGCGGACATCACGGCAATGGTGTAGGGGCGCCGTAGCGCCAGCCGCACGATCCACACGGAATGGCAACTCCCGGGAGCGCCTGTCACGCCTCGGTGTCACCACCGCGCGCGAAACGCTCCCTGTTGAATGCCGTGCTAAATGCGCTCCGAGTCCGTCCGCGTCCAATACTTTGGGGACGCGACTTCAATACTTCGGAGATATCGAAACCACGTTCCCCGAGCGGCGCGCCTCGTGGACCGCCGCCGCTTCGCGGGCCACGTTGAGGAACGCCTGCACGAGCGGAGAACGGTCCCCCTGCCGCCACGCCAGGGTGAGGTCCACTCGCGGCGCGGGATCCGTGATGGGGCGGAACACCACGCCTTCACGCTGGAGCACCTGATACGTGGCGGGCACCATCGTCACGCCCATGCCTCCGGCCACCAGTGCGATGCGCGCGTGAAGCTCCGTCGCCTGCTGGGCGATGCGGGGCGTGATTCCGTGCAGAGCACAGGCCTGCATGATGAGGTCATGCAGCGTCCCACAGCCGCTGTGTCGAGGAGGCAACACCACCGGCTCGCGGGCCAGGTCCACCAGGTCCACCCGCGCGCGAGAGGCCAGCGCATGCCCCTCCGGCAGCACGGCGACCAGCTCCTCGGCCAGCAGGGGCTCCAGGCACAGGCCGTTCACCTCGCTCGTCGACCGCAGCAGGCCCACCTGCAGGGAGTCCTGGAGGAGCGCCTGCACCTGGTCGGGCGTGCGCAGCTCCACGAGGTGCAGCTCCACGTCGGGGTATTGCCGGCGGAAGGCTCGCAGCAGCGTGGGGAAGAAGTGGAACGCCACCGAGCCCACGAAGCCCACGGACAGGTGCCCGGAGTCCCCCCGCGCGGCCTTCTGGGCGGCTCGCGCGGCGTGCTCGGCCTGCTCGAGGACCATGCGCGCCTCCCGAAGGAACGCCGCGCCCGCCTCGGTGAGCTTCACCTGGCGCCGCTGGCTGCGCTCCAGCAGGAGCACGCCCAGGTCCTCTTCCAGACGGCGGATCTGCTGGCTCAGCGGGGGCTGCGCCATGTGCAGCCGGGCCGCCGCGCGTCCGAAGTGGAGCTCCTCCGCGACCGCGATGAAGTAGTGCAGGTGGCGCAGTTCCATGGCCTGCACCTATACGGGAGCCCGCCCGCGCCGTCACGCGCCGCCCGGACGCTCCGCGTGCGCCTCCCTCCCAGGCCCTAGAAGGCGGGCATCTATCCAGGCCCTCACACGTCCATCCACTCCCGAGTCGAGGGCCCCTGTCAGGACGGGAACGTGGTAGGCGAGTTCGGGTATGCTCCCAGGCCCGTGAGGGGCCCCCGGAGGGAGCCCCAAAGGCTGTTTTCCGAACCGTGTCCGGCCCGAGAGGCCGGCACCCGCCAGAAAGGCTTTGTCGATGAAGCACATGGGACGTGTTGGATTGGTGCTCGGGGTGCTGGCCCTGAGCGGCATGACGGGCTGCAAGAACGAGCAAGAGGAGCAGGCGAACTCCCACCGCATCGCCGGCACCAACTTCCTGGCGGACAAGAAGTACGCCGAGGCCATCAAGGAGTACGAGCTGTCGCTCCAGGCCAACCCGAACCAGGAGAAGGTCTGGGAGAAGAAGGCCTTCGCGCACCTGCAGGCGGGCGACCCGGCCGCGGCGGCGACCTCGGCGCTCAAGCTCCTCGAGTTCCGCAAGGAGCCCGCCCAGAAGGCGGAGGTCTACCGGAACATCGCCGGCTTCTACATGCAGGGCGGTCCGCTGGAGAAGGCCGAGGAGTACTTCAACGAGGCGCTGAAGATCGATCCGAAGGACGAGGCCTCGCTTGGCTGGATCGCGGAGATCTACTCGCAGAAGGGCGGCGCGCGCTCCATGACCGCGCCCCTCGTCCCCGAGCACCTCGACAAGGCGCTCCAGTATTACGACAAGGTCCTGGCCGTGAACCCGAACTCGGCCAACACGTACCTCAACAAGCGCATCGTCATGTTGAAGTACATCCAGTACGAGACGGACCAGAAGGACGCGGCCCTCTCCGAGGCCGCCGAGAACGCCAAGGACGCCGCCATCGTGGCCGAGGCCAAGGCGCGCGCGGACCAGCACCAGGCCCGCGTCGAGGAGTTCAAGAAGCAGTTCGACGAGGTGAACAAGAAGTTCGGCGACCTCGCCAAGGCCGCCAAGGGGCAGGCCGCCGCGAAGCCGTAAGCCTCGCTGTCGCACCGTGACACCCGGGCCCGGAGTCCCGAGGCAGCCGCCTCGGTGCTTCCGGGCCCTGTCGCATCCTCAGGACTCTTGAGGACCGGTGCGCTCCGCGCCCGCCGCCATCCCCGATGCCACCTCGGCCGGGATGATGCCCAGGCGCGTGTAGATGGGGCGGACGTGCTCGCGCAGCGACGGCAGTCGCCAACGGAACAGCGCCGCGGCCACGATGCACGCCGCGCCCCCCAGCGCGATGGTGATGGGCGCCCCGACCCTCGACGCGAGCGAGCCAGCCAGCAGGCTGCCAAAGGGCACCGTCCCCATGAAGGCCATGGAGTAGAAGCTCATGACGCGGCCGCGCATGCGCTCCTCCACGATGGTCTGCAGGACGGTGTTGCACGCGGCCATCGTCACCATCATCCCGAAGCCCGTGGCCACGAGCGTCACCAGCGACAACACCAGCCCTCGTGACAGCGAGAACGCGAGCTGCCCCACGCCGAACACCGCCGCGGTGGTGACGATGACGCGGCCCAGGCCTCGAACGGAGCGGCGCGACGCGAGGTAGACGGCGCCGATGAGCGCGCCCAGCCCCGAGGCCGCCATGAGCCAGCCCATCACGTTCGCCCCGCCCTGGAGCACCTTCGAGGCGATGACAGGCATCAGCACCGTGTAGGGCGTGCCCATGAGGCTCATCATCGCGAGGAGCAGGAGCACCGTGCGGATGGGCGGGAAGTGGTAGGCGTAGCGGAAGCCCTCGCGAAGCTCGGAGAGCACGTGCTGGTGCTCCGCGTTCGGCGTCCGCGGGCGCACGCGCATGGCGAGCAGCGAGGCGATCACCGCCAGGTAGCTGAACCCGTCGATGAGGAAGCAGCCGCCCTCCCCCACCGCCGCCACGAGCGCGCCCGCCACCGAGGGCCCCAGCAGTCGCGCCGCGTTGAACATGCTGGAGTTGAGCGCGATGGCGTTGGGCAGGTCCTCGCGCGCGTCGATCATCTCCACCACGAACGACTGTCGCGCGGGGATGTCGAAGGCGTTGATGACGCCCTGAATCACGCTCAACACGAGGATGTGCCACACGGCGATGACGCCCGAGAGGGCCAGGGCCGCCAGCGCGAACGACTGGAGCATCGCCAGCACCTGCGTCCACACCAGCACACGGTGCCGATTCCACCGGTCCGCCAGCACGCCCGCGAATGGCGCGACCAGGAACGTGGGGAGCTGTCCGCAGAAGCCCACCACGCCCAGCAACATCGCCGAGCCGCTCAAGCGGTACACCAGCCAGCTCGTCGCCACCCGCGTGAGCCACGTCCCGATGAGCGAGACGCTCTGCCCTGAGAAGAAGAGGCGGTAGTTGCGGTGACCCAGCGCTCGCAGCATGAACCGCCAGTCGCTCGCAGCCCGCTCTGCCGCCATGGTGCTCCGCTCCTCCGCGCTGGGTGCCGACGAAGTCAGAAGCTAACGCCGCCGACCGCCTCCCAGCACGAGCAAGGCGAGTCCGCCCACCAGGGCCGCACCGCCGCCCGCCAGATAGCCCGTCGTCGTGTCGCTGTTGCGGCCGGTGAGCAGCTCCGTTGCGCGCTCCGACAAGGAGTCACGGGCTTTCATTCCCGTCCACAACAGCACGCCCCCGACCACGACGAGCATCAATCCCACGACGCGGGCAGCACCCACATGTCCTCCTTGCTGGTTCCCCGTGGGACGCGCAGCCCCTCAGGGTCGGTCCGACTCGGGTCAGCGCTTGCGCCCGGGCGACTTCTTGGAGCGTCCCACGGACTTCTTCGGCGCGCGCGACTTTCCACCGGGCGACTTCTTCGGCCCGCTGGCCTTCACCTTCTTGCCCTTGCGCGGCGGAGATGCCCCCGTGTCACGCGGAGCCCATCCACCCGAGTCCTCCGGCCCCCGTGCCTCCGTGCCCACTTCTCGCCCGCGCGACGCATCCCACTTGCGCTGCGAGGCCAGGGCCCGGATGCGGTCGAAGCCCGGGTGCGGCGAGGGCGACGTCTCCCCCGAGGAACCCGACCCCGCGACAGGAGCCTCGGGAGCGGACTCGACGGAAACAGGAGGCTCACTGGGCTCGGCGGGAACGGCCGCCGGGCGCACGAACATGCGCCGCTTCGGCGTCGTGGGCGCGGGCGTGGCATCCATCCCCGGCCAACGAGTCGTGGACTCCTCCGCGTCCACGGGACGCGCGCGTGGCCCTCGCGCGGGCGCGGCATCTTCGCGACGACCCTCGCGGCTGAAACGCCCGCGAGGCCGCGCGGGCTCGGCCCACGGAAGGGCCTCCGCGACGGGCACGGGAAGCGCCTCGAGCGCCTGCGCCGCATCCAGCTCCTCCGGAGACGGCATCGAGGGCTGCACTTCCTTCGCGGCCTCACGCTCACGGCGGCCCGGTCGCTTCGCACGCTCGCCAGGGCGGTGCGTGGGCGCGGACGGGGCCCACTCCCGGCGACGACGGGGCAGCGCGTAGCCACCTCGGCTGGGCAGCGGCGCCTCGCCCGAGAACTGGAGCGCCTCGAAGTCGATCTTCCGCGTCGTGGGATTCGCCGACACCAGCCGCACGCGCAGGGCCTGCCCCACGCGCACGCGGCGCCCGTTCGCATACACGAGGGCGTGCACGCGCTTGTCCAGCTTCGAGCCAGGCCCGAGCGTCTCCGCCTTCACGAGCCCCTCGACGTGCACGGTGTCGAGTTCCACGAAGAAGCCGAAGTCAGCGATGCCGGCCACGGTGGCGTCGAACTCCTCCCCCACCCGGTCTTCCATCATCAAGGCAGCGTAGAAGGACACCACCTCGCGCTCGACCTGCATGGCGGCGCGCTCGCGCTCGGAGCACTGCACGGCCATGTCCTCGAGCCGCTCCTCCTCGCGCTCCAGCTGCGCCTCGGTGGGCTTGCGCCCCTTGCGAGCCCAGTGCGCCTTGAGCAGCCGGTGCACCAGCAGGTCCGGGTAGCGCCGGATGGGCGAGGTGAAGTGCAGGTAGTACTCCGCCGCGAGCCCGTAGTGGCCCACACGCGAGGACGTGTAGACCGCCTGCATCATCGAGCGGAGCAAGAGCTGGTTGAGCGCGCGCTGCTCGGGGTGCCCCTCCAACTGGCTCACGAAGGCGTCCAGCTCCTTCGAGGACACGCCATCCTCGATGTGGAGCACGAAGCCATAGGCCTGCGCGAGCGCGGCGAAGGCCGCCAGCTTGTCGGGGTCCGGCTCGCCATGGAACCGGTACACCGTGGGCAGGCCCTCGTCCTGGAAGAACGCCGCGACCGCCTCGTTGGCGGCGAGCATGCACTCCTCGATGAGCCGGTGGCTGTCCTTGCGCTCGCGCTTGTCCATGCGCTCGGGCAGGCCATCCGAGCCCAGCACCACCTTGTGCTCCGGCAAGTCGAAGTCGATGGCGCCGCGCTCCTTGCGCATGCCCATCAACGCGCGCGCCAGGGCCATGAGCTGCTCGAAGTGCGGCTTGAAGGCGTTGCGGTGCGGCACGTCCTTGCCCTCCAGGACGTCCTGCACCTCGTTGTATGTGCAGCGCGCCACGCTGCGCATCACCGCCGGATACAGCTCCGACGAGCGCCGGTGGCCGCGCGCATCGAACGTCATGTCCGCCACCATGCACAGGCGGTCCTCGTCCGGGCGCAGCGAGCAGATGCCATTGCTCAGCCGCTCGGGGAGCATGGGCAGGACGCGATCCGGCAGGTACACGGAGGTCGCGCGGCGCAGGGCCTCGGTATCCAGCGCGCGGCGCTCGCGCACGTAGTGCGTCACGTCCGCGATGGCCACCACCAGCCGCCAGCCATTCCCGAGGGGCTCGGCGTACACCGCGTCGTCGAAGTCACGCGCGTCCTCGCCGTCGATGGTGACGAGCGGCAACGTGCGCAGATCCTTCCGGTGCTCGCCGCGCGCCTCCTCTTCGGACACGCGCACGTCGAAGGTGTCCGCCTCGTCCATGACCTCCGGAGGAAACTCATCGGAGAAGCCCTGGGAGTACGCGATGCCAATGACCTCGGCGCTGGGCGTACCGGGACGCCCGAGCGAACCCGCGACCTCACCGATGAGATCCCGCCCCGGAGTGAGCAGGTTCGCGCCGATGCCGAGCCGCACCTTCACCAGGTCGCCATCTCGCGCCATCTGCGTGAGCGGCACGCGGATGGGGCCCGGCAGGCTCGTGTCCGTGGGAACCACGAGGCCGTGGCGGCCATGCGTCATGTAGGTTCCCACCGCCAGCTCGCGCCGCCGTTCGACGACGCGGACGAGCCGCCCCTCGAAGCGACCTGGACGCCCCGACACCTCGACCACCACGCGGTCGTTGTCGAGCGCCCGCTGGGCCTCGTGCGGAGGCAGGAAGATGTTCTCCCCCTCCCCCGAGACTGGATGCACGAAGCCGAAGCCGTCCCGGTGGACATGGAGCGTTCCCTCCACCGTGGACTCGCCATCGGCGTCCCCGTCGTCACGCGGGGCAGGGGCGGCGCGCGACGTGCGGCCAGGGGGACGAGGGCGCTCGCGCTCGGCTCGCCCAGGACGAGAGGGCCGCTCGGGGCTCGGAGCCTGGGAGGCAGCATTGAGGCGGAAGCGCTTGCCGTCCTTGGCAATGTCGCCTTGGCGAACCAGGTCGCGAAGGGCGCGCTTGAGCGCGGTCTGCTGGCCTGGGTGCAGGCCCGCGAGGCGCAGGAGTTCCTTCACCCCAAGGGGGTGATCGGCATCAGCGAGGAGTTGCTTGAGATGTTCGGGAGTAAGAGTCACGGGAGGGATGCGGCTCGGCCGCTACGGGAACGGGTAGGCCCGGAGTGGCCGGGCGAGAACCCCCCGGCGAACGCTCGCCCCCCCGGTCCCATACGGTCCGGGTGGGGGCGTGCGGCATTTCCACTTCTCAGGGTTTGACCGTCACGTTGATCTTGAAGGAGCGCTCGACCTGGCCGGGCATGAAGGCCTTGGCCAGGAAGAACTCCACTTCGAAGGTGCCGGGGTTTCGCGGCGTGAAAAAGAATTCTCGGGTTGCCGGGCCACCGCTGGGGCCCGACTCAAAATTCGCCTCGCGCAGCCCCACGCGCTTGGCGATGGTGGGCTCGATGGCCCAGGTGGCGCCGGGCTGCTCGGGCAGGCGCACGGTGAGGCCGTGGTTGAGCTTCACGTCCACGCTCGTGGGCACCTCGCCCTCGATGTGAACGATCTCCATCTCGTCGCGAAGGACCGCGCGCGCTTCGGAGGGCCGAGGCTCCACGGTCTCCGCGCCGATGCGGCCACCCCAGCCAGCGAGCTTGTCCACGACGCCCGTCACCTGCAGCGTCTGACCGACGAACTTGCGCAGCCCCTTGCTGGCGGCCTTGCCCTCCACGATGAAGGACACCTGCTGGCGCGTGCCACCGTTGGACACGACGAGCACGTACTCCTCGCCCGTCATCTCCAGGTTGCCGCGGATGCTGGCGAAGCCCTTGATGCCGGCGCCCATGCCCGCGGCCACCAGCATCGACACCTCGCCCGGCGACAGGTAGCGCAGCTTCGGCTCGGTCTCGACCGGGACGACCTCCGGAACCTCGACCTCCGGCTTCTTCGCCGAGTACTTCCGCACGTCCACCACGCCGCTGTGGTTGGTGGTCTTGCGGATGAGACCGCTGACGGAGACCTTGTGGTCCACATACGCCGGCAGCACTTCCTGGTCCGGCCCCTGGAGCAGGAACAGCAGCTCGCGCTTGTCCCGGCCAATCACGACCAGGTGTGGCATCTCGCCGTTGACGATGAGGCGGCCCTTGAGGCTGCCCTCGCCCATCACACCCCGGCCCTCGCCAGCCGTGAGGAGCTGCTCCATCTCACGCTTGGTCAGGGGCTCGCCGGGAGGAGGAAGCTTGGTGGCGCGAGGCCGGGGGCGATCCACGGCCGGAGCGGCAGGGGCTGAAGCAGCGCCCTTGGCGCCCTTGCCCGTCGCCTTCTTGCCAGCGGGGGCCTCGGCGGGAGCGGCCTTGGCCGCGGGGGTCTTGCCCACCGCCTTGGCAGCGGGCGCGGCGGCCTTCGTCCCCGACGCGACCTTCGCCTTGCCCTTGGCCTCGACGACCTTCTCGGCCTTCTCTGGCTTGGCTTTCTCGGCGGGAGCCTTCTTCGCCGCTGCGGCCTTGCCCTTCGTTCCCTCGGGGGGCGACTTCGCCGGCTTTGCCTCGACCTTCGCCACCTTCTTGGAGGCGTTCTTGATCAGGTCCAGCCGGGCTGCCTTGTCCTTCTTTGCGGCGGGCTTGGCACCTGCCTTGGCAGCGGGAGTCGCCTTCTTCGCCCCGGACTTGGGCTTGGCCATCGACGCCGTCTCCTTGAAAGTTCCCGTGTCTTATCAACGGGTTGGCGGGACGCCCCCGAGTGGGACGCGGGCCTCGCGATCACGATTGCTTGTAACGATGATCAGGAGGGCTGTCAAACTAACACTTGATTTTCCCACGGACTTTGGTCGTGAAAACGCCCCCGTGGCGCGCTCGCGGGGCTATAAATCCGCCATGACTGATGCCCCCGCCCTCATGCCCGTGGAGGACGCCCGAGCCCACGTGCTGGAGCAGGTGGCCCCGCTCTCCCCCGAGTGGGTTCCGCTGGACGATGCGCTGGGGCGCGCCTTGGCCGAGGACGTGGTCGCGCGCCGCACGCTCCCGCCCTGGCACAACTCGGCCATGGACGGCTATGCCGTGCGCGCCGCGGACCTCGCCCGTCCCCTCCCCGTCCGGCTCTCCGTGGGCGAGACGGTCTATGCCGGCCACGTGCCCACGCGGGCCATCCACGCCGGTGAGTGCGCTCGCATCATGACCGGTGCACCGCTCCCCCCGGGCACGGACGCGGTGGTGATGCGCGAGAAGACCCGGACCGCCCCAGGGCCGGGGGACGCGGTGGACATCCTGGAAGCCGTGACCGCGGGGACCTTCGTGCGCCCCCAGGGTGAGGAGGCCCGCGCTGGCGAGGTCCTCCTCCCGCGCGGCACGCCCCTGGGCATCCCGGAGCTGGGGCTCTTGTGGGCGCAGGGGCTTGGCGCGGCATGGGTGCCACGCCGCCCGCGGGTGGCCATCCTCTCCACCGGCGACGAGCTGTGCCGCCCGGACGAGCCGCCGGAGGGTCGCATCGTCGACACCAACGCCCCCGCGCTGGCGCTCGCCGTGCGGCGCGCGGGAGGGGTTCCCAGCCTGCTGGGAATCGCCCGGGACACGCGCGCGGACGTGGAGGCCGCCCTCGCGCGGGCCGTGGGCTTCGACGTCGTCCTCACCAGCGCGGGCGTCTCCGTGGGCGAGCGGGACTTCGTCAAGGACGCCCTGGAGGCCCTGGGCGTAGAGCGGCGCTTCTGGCGCGTGGCCATCAAGCCCGGCAAGCCGCTGCTGGTGGGCACGCGGGGGGCCACCCTCTTCCTGGGCCTGCCCGGCAACCCCACGTCTTCCCTGGTGACGTTCGAGCTGTTCGTCCGGCCCGCGCTGCGCCGCATGCTCGGCCACGCCCAGGTGGATCCGCCCCGGGTGTCCGGCCGCTTGGATGGCCAGCTCTCCAAGCCCCTGGGCCTGGCCCACTTCATCCGGGTCTCGGCGGCCTGGCGAGAGGGCGAGCTATGGGTGCGGCCATTGGCCACCCAGACCTCGGGTGTTCTGAGATCGGCAGCCCTGGCCACACACCTGCTCCACTTCCCCCAGGTAGCCAACAGCCTGGCTCATGGCGCCCATGTGGAATTGCTCCCGCTGTCCTGGGTGGGATGAGGAACACACAACCGGGCGTTGCATCTGACCTCGTGATTTGTTCGAAGGGCCCTCCCCAGTCGCCTTGACATGATTCCAGGGCGACCCCAAAGAGAGTCCGGCAACGGGAGAAGACACACCATGTCTGACACGCGCTCACCACAGGTCCTGCCGACGCGCAAGCCGACCCAGTTCCTCGAGCGATATTCCGAGGCGGACGTGCCGACGGCGCGGGGTGTCCTGCGGACCATCGTGTTCCGGGACAAGCGCAATGGCCGGGAGCACGTGGCGCTGACGGTGGGCAACGTGACGGGCCTGGAGGGCGTCCCGGTGCGGATCCACTCCGAGTGCCTCACGAGCGAAGTCTTTGGCAGCCTCAAGTGCGACTGCCGGCAGCAGCTCGACCGGTCGCTGGACTTCATCGCCCAGCAGGGACTCGGCGTGGTGCTGTACCTGCGGCAGGAGGGCCGAGGGATCGGCCTGGGCAACAAGATCAAGGCCTATGCGCTGCAGGCCAAGGGTCTGGACACCTACGAGGCCAACCGGCAGCTCGGCTTCGCGGATGATCTGCGCACCTACGACATCGCGGCGGAGATGCTGCGCGGCCTGGATGTACGCTCCGTGGACCTGATCACCAACAACCCGCTGAAGATCGCGGGGCTGGTGGAGGAAGGCATCCCGGTACGTCGCCGAATCCCTTCCCGGACCGAGCACAATCCGCATAACGTCGACTACTTGAAGACGAAGCGTGAGCGTACGGGGCACCTGATTGAGCTCTTCGCCGAGGACGACGACACGGAAGCCCAGACCGGCTGAGCGCCCGGCGAAGGGACGCAACACGCTGGCGCGCAACAAGGCCCGAGGTCCCTTCGAGGTCCGGTTCTGGGGCGTGCGTGGCTCCATCCCCGCTCCGGGCCCGACGACGAAGCGCTACGGCGGCAACACGCCCTGCGTGGAGGTGCGGTGCGGAGGTGAGCTGCTCATCTTCGACTTGGGCTCTGGCGCCCGCGCGCTGGGCGATGAGCTGGGCTTCAAGCCGCTCAACGCCTCCATTTTCATTTCGCACTACCACTACGATCACCTGCAGGGCCTGCCGTTCTTCGCGCCCATGTTCGGGCCGGACAACGCCATCACGCTGTTCGGCTCGCCCCGCAATGGGCAGTCGGTGAAGCAGATCCTCGCCGGGCAGATGATGCCTCCGTACTTCCCGGTGACGGCCGAGGCGGTCTTCCGCGCGCGGGTGGAGTACCGAGACGTGGTGGCGGGCGAGGTCCTCGAAGTGGGCCCCGCGCGCGTGCGCACGCTGGAACTCAACCACCCGGGTGGCAACCTCGGCTATCGCGTGGACTACCAGGGGCGGTCGCTCGTCTACGCCACGGATGTCGAGCACGGCAGCGAGTTGGACTCACGCCTCTTCGACTTCGCGCGCGGCGCCGACCTGCTCATCTACGACTCGATGTACACCGAGGACGAGTACCACGGCCGCACCGGGCCAGCGCGCACGGGCTGGGGCCACTCCACCTGGGAGGCGGCCGTGCAGGCCGCCAACGCCAGCGACGTGAAGACGCTCGTCCTCTTCCATCACGATCCCACGCGGGACGACGCGAAGATGGACAAACTGGTGCGCCAGGTGCGCAAGCATCGCCCCGAGGCCATCGCGGCCAAGGAGTCGATGGTCATCAAGCTCTGAGGGCGAAGCGCGCCACCGTGCGACGCACGGTCTCGCGCAGCCCCTCGAAAGGCAGTCGCTCCAGCGCGGTGGGGATGTTCACCCACTCGAAAGCATCGTGCTCCGGCCCCAGGCGGACGCTCACATCGGGCGCGCCCTGGGCGCCGAAGCCGTGCTCCTGGACGAGCCGCAGGGGCGCTGCGTTCCCCACCGCGAACGCGTGGCGGTAGTCGAGATCCTGCGGCGTGAGCACCAGGCCCGTCTCCTCCGCGAGTTCGCGAGCCGCGGCCTGGGCGGGAGTCTCCCCTGCTTCGACCTTGCCGGTCACGACTTGCCAGAAGCCTCCGCGCTCGGGCCTCCGTCGCAGGAGCAGGACTTGAAGCTCCGAGCCATGACCGCGCAGGGCCGCCACGCTCACGGTGCGCGCGGGAGCGAGCGCATCGACGCGCTGGCTCTCGAACACCTCGCAGAAGTTGCGCGCGAGCACCTCCTCCACGTCAGGAATGGCGAGCGCATGGCCCAGCTCGCGCTGCATGGAGGTGACCCCCGCCTCGCGAATGCCGCAGGGGACGATGAGCTGAAAGTGCTCCAGCCGCGTGTTCACGTTCAGCGCGAAGCCGTGCGTGGTGAGCCAGCGTGACAGGTGCACGCCAATGGCGGCGATCTTCCGCGCATCCGGTGAACCCTCGCCACCGACCCAGACCCCCGGCCACTTGGGAATGGTGCCCGACGTGATGCCGAAGGTGGCGAGCGACTGGATGATGCAGCGCTCGACGTCGCGCACGTAGCGGCGCACGTCCTGGCGCTCTGGGGGCAAGAGGAAGATGGGGTAGCCGACGATCTGCCCAGGCCCGTGGTACGTGACGTCGCCACCGCGATTGGTGTCGAAGGTCGTCACGCCCTCCGCCGCGAGATCCGCATCGCTCGCGGTGATGTTCTCGCGCTTCGCGGCGCGCCCGAGCGTGAGGACCGGCGGATGCTCGAGCAGCAACAGTGAGTCCGACACCTGTCCCTGCAAGCGGGCTTCACCCAGCAACTGCATGAGGCGCAGGCCGTCCTCATACTCAACCCGGCCGAGCCGGTAGACGGTGATGGTGTTCACGACGAGCCCTTCCGCCGCCCCCTGCCTCGGGCACGGGCTGGCTTGACGCGGGGCTCCAGTCGCCAGGAGCCCGCGATGACACGAGACAAGAGAGCGTGCAGTTCATGGCCCGCGCGCGGTGAGCGCAGGGCCTCGGCCGCGAAGGCCGACAGCACGTCCTCGGACAAGGAGATCGCGGGCGAGTGCCGTGCCAGCCACTGCTTCGCCATCTCCACGAAATCCGCCCTTGAGGGCCCGGGCAGCGGAACGTAGCCCTGAACCTGTTCGAGCACAGCGAGGTGCACGCGTCCCTCGACCGATTCAGACAAGCCCGCGGTACTGGGCACGAACAGTCGGCCCGCTTCGCCGCGCAGTGCCCATCCCGCTGACTTGGGCGCCCCACGCGCGCTGAGAACAACCGGTGCCCGGGACGCCTTCGACAGGAACGCTGACAACGCGCGCTGCGAAGCCTCGTCCAAGCGGTCCACGTCCTCCACCAGGAGACATGCCGCGGAAGTCCCCTCCTCCAGCGAGTCCACGGTGGAGAAGACGCCCTGGCCCGCCTTCGCGAAGGACTGAAGCAACGTGCTCTTGCCGCTCCCTTCGGGGCCGACGAGCAGGAGGCAGCGAGCCCCTGCGCGCAGGGCCTCTGTGATCTGGGCGCGCGGTTGCTCCTGGCCCACGCCCACGGGCTCAACAGCCACCGATGGAGCGGCACCTTGCGCAGCCCCTGCTCGAGGCACCGCGGGCACTTCGGACAGGAGGTGGGTGGACTCCTCCAGACAGGCACGACAGATGAACGCGCCCGCGGGGCTCGCGACGAGCGCCCCCACTTCGCCACGAGGACGACAGCAGAAGGAGCACCACGCCTCGACGTCATCGGGTGCACGAACGGGTCCGCGCTCGATGAGGCGAGGCGTGCCTCGACGCCCGCGACCTTCGCGCCGAGCAGGCTCCGACGCCAGCACCGCCTCCAATCGCTGGAGGTCCGCCTCGACCGGCGCATCGAGCACCCAGCGCGACTCTTCGATCGGCTCGTCGCTCCGCGCATCGACAACGGAGACTGCGAGCAGGGCTTCCTCAATGAGGCGCTGGCGTAGCAGGGCCTCCGCTGGAGACTCCGTCAGCGGATCCAGTTCGGAAGGCAATTCTTCGCGCTCAGCCTGCACCACGCGGGGGCGCTCCTCTTCCCCCTCGGAATGCGACTCCGCGTGCTCCGACTCCGGCGAGCGCGGCGCAACCGAATCCAGAGCGGAAGTTCCCTCCACGCGGTTCAACTGCACGGCGTGTCCCGAAAACTCATCTAGCCCTGGGCGCATCGCCACTTGATCCGGTGACACCACGCGCGACGTAACCGCCTCCGCAGCGGCCGCGCTCACGCTTCGCACCGCGTCCAGCCGCTCTGCATGCCGGAGCAACTGTGCGGCCCGCGAGGCCATGCCCGCTCGCTGATAGATCTCGGCCGCCCGCTGGAGGCAATCGACAGCGTGAGCCGTGTTGCCCTGGCTCTCGGCGGACTGCGCGGCGCGAAGGAGGTCGCGAGGGTTCTCGGACATACGAGAGACAGACTAACCGTCCCGGTTCGCCGCCGCGCGCTCTCCGACGCGAAACGGGGGCCTCGCCTCCCGGTCTCCCGGCAGGCGGGCTGGCGCGCGCCCGGAATCACCCGAGCGCGCGGGAACAACGCACGTCACCTCACGACATCGCGAGGAAGAGCAGGTCCGGCTTCTCCAGATACTTGATGACCTCGTAGACGAAGCTCGCGGCCACGTCGCCGTCGATGACGCGGTGATCGCACGACAGCGACAGGTTCATCATGTCGCGGATGACGATCTGATCATCCTTCACCGCCGGGCGCTTCTTCAGCTTGTGCACGCCCATGATGCCCACCTCGGGGTGGTTGATGATGGGCGTGGCGAACAGGCCGCCGCTCTGGCCGAGCGAGGTGATGGTGAACGTGCCGCCCGTCAGCTCCTCCATCTTGAGCTTCCGATCGCGCGCGGCATTGCTCAGGCGGGAGATCTCCTTCGCCAGCTCGCCCAGCGTCAGGCGATCCGCGTGCCGAACCACCGCCACGGTGAGCCCGTCCGGCGTCGCCACCGCGATGCCGATGTTGAAGTCGCCGCGCACCACGAGTTCCTGCGTGGACTCGTCGAAGTTGGAGTTCAGGTGCGGGAACTTCTTCAGCGCGGCGATGGTCGCCTTCACGATGAACGGCAGGTACGTCAGCTTCGTGCCATCGCCCGAGGACGCGAGCTGCGCGTTGAGCCGCGTGCGCAGCGTCACCAGGTCCGTCGCGTCCACCTCCTCGACGAAGGCGAAGTGCGGCATGGTGAACTTCGAGCGGACCATCTTCTCCGCGATCTTCTTGCGCAGGCCCCGGAGCGCGATGCGCTCATCGGCACGGCCCGAGGCCACCGGCGCGGCCGCGGGACGCGACTGCTGCACAGCGGGAGCCGAGACCTCGTTCTTCTGCGCGCCACCCTCGAGGGCCGCGACGACATCCGCCTTCGTCACCCGCCCCTGCGGACCCGTGCCGGAGATCTCCGCCAGGTTGAGGCCATGCTCACGCGCCATGCGCCGAGTGACCGGCGTGGCGAGCACCTTCGAGGCCGCCGCAGGAGCACTCGCCACCGCTGCAGGGGCCGCCGCCGGCGTCGCCGCCACGGGCGCCGCGCCGTGCGAAGAGGCAGCCTGAGCCGGAGCCGCGCCCTCGATCTCCAGGATGGCGAGGAGCTGGTGCACCTTCGCCATCTCCCCTTCCTTGCCGAACGTCTTCATGACGCGGCCGGCCTTGGGGCTGGGGACCGTGACGGTGGCCTTGTCGGTCATCACCTCGGCGAGCACCTGGTCCTCCTTGACCAGATCGCCCTCCTTCACGTGCCACTTCACCAGCTCCCCCTCCATCACGCCTTCACCAAGGTCGGGGAGCTTGAATTCGAAAGTCGCCATGTGTGGGGTGTTTCTTTCCGTGACGAGAGAAAAGGAATGCGGCGGGACTCAGCCCAGGCGCTCAATGCGCTCGCGCTCCATGAGGCCCTTCATGAAGAACTCGGCCGCCCGGTAGCTGGAGCGGACCAGCGGACCCGACGCGACGTAGAGGAAACCCATCGACTCGGCCAGCGCCTTGTACTCCGCGAACTGGGCCGGCGACACGAAGCGCTCCACCCGCAGGTGGTACTGCGACGGCTGGAGGTACTGGCCCAGCGTCAGCACGTCCACGCCCACGCTGCGCAGGTCCTTGAACGTCTGCTCCAGTTCGGCGTCGGTCTCGCCCAGGCCCACCATGACGGACGTCTTGGTGTAGAGGCCCTCGGGGCGGTGCTTCAGGAACTCCAGCACGCGCAGGGACTGGCGGTACGTCGCGCGGCGATCTCTCACGGTGGGCGTGAGGCGCTCCACCGTCTCCACGTTGTGCGCCACCACGTGCGGCCGGGCCTCGGCCACCGTCGTGAGGTCCTTCTCCACGCCCTTGAAGTCGGGGATGAGCACCTCGACGAGGGTGCGCGGGCTCTCGCGGCGCAGCTCGCGGATGGCCGACGCGAAGTGGCTGGCGCCGCCGTCCGGGCGATCATCGCGGTTCACCGAGGTGACCACGATGTACTCGAGGTTCATCTCCTTCACGGCCTGGGCCAGATGGATGGGCTCCATCGGATCCAGCGGCGGAGGCGCGCCCACCTTCACGTGGCAGAAGCGGCACGCGCGCGTGCAGACCTCGCCCATCAACATCACCGTGGCGGTACCCCCGCCCCAGCACTCCGCGATGTTCGGGCAGCGGGCCTCTTCGCACACCGTGGCCAGCTTCGTGCGCTTCACGATGGCCTTGACCCGCTCGTATCCCTCTCCATGCGGGAGGCGCACCTTGAGCCACTCGGGCTTCCGGGTGGACTCAGAGACCTGTGGGAGGGGAAACCTGTCGGGAGTCGCCATGGGTCGCGGGCCTTCTAAGGGTTGGGCGAAAGCAGGGTCAAGCGCGAAGCCACTAACGCGAGGCGTCAGCTCCCGCTACCTGCTCTCGGGACTGCCCCTCAGATAACGAAGGGCGCGCCACGTCGCTCCCCTCGCGCGAGCAGTCAGCCGACCGGCCCAGGCCTCAGCGCAGCACGTGTCCCGCCCACATCCCCGCGCCAAACGCGAACGTGACGAACACCCACACCCAACGTGCCGGCAGCCCCGAGGGCGGGGGGGCGGCCTGCGCCACGCTCGGACGCGCGGGCACCGACTCGTCCGGCACGAGCACGCGCACCTTGATGGCCGCGGTGGCGAGCACGTGCTCCACGTCCTGGAGGAACCGCTCGTACTCCTCGGGTGCCAGCTCCAGCGGCTCCCCATGCTGCGCCTCATGGCGCCGGGCCACCGCGTCGAAGTTGCGCAGCGCCGCCTGCCCCTTCGCCACGTCCACCCAGCCGCACACCAGCGCGGGCCCGGTCCCCTTGCGCGGCACCAAGGACAGCGCCTGCCGAGCCAGCAAGCCCCCCGCCGTGCTCGGCCCCTCGGGCTCCTCCACGCGCAGGATTCGGTGCGGCGTGCGGCCGTACATCTTCGTCGCCAGCTCGCCTTTCAGTCGGTCCGCGAGCAGCGCCGAGTGGGTCGCGAACATCGTCCGGAACGCGGGCTCGTCCTCCCCCGGTCCGGCCCCGGGACCTTGCAGCGGCGCGAGCACCGGCGCGCCCGCGTTCCGGCTCGGGCCCGGCAATCCCACCTCCAACGGGGCCATGCGTGTGACGGGGACCGGCGTGCTCCCACGCGTGCTCCCCGCCACGGGGGCACGGGGCGGAGCGCGCAGGGGCGAAGGTGCCTGCGGCGCGCGCGGAGGTGGCGGAGGAGAAGGCGCACGCAGCGGCGAGGGCGGCGGTGGAGGAGACGGCGCACGCAGCGACGCGGGCGGCGGTGGGGACTTCGCCGGTGCGCCGGACTTGGGCCGCACCTCGGTGGGGATCAGGAGCTGGATCTCCTCGGTTCGCATGTCGGGGCCGTCCTCTGGAACCTCCTCCGGGTCCGGTGGCGCCATCCGAGTCTCCTCCGGACGACTCGAAGCTCCCGCTTTCCTGTATCCACTCGACATGCGCGCATCCTCGTGAAGACGGTGACAATAGCGCCTGTCTCGTCAAACGTGGAAAAGCCGCCCACGACAAGGCGAGGTGCCTTGCCGGGACGGCTTGTCCGATGACCGCGCGAGCGCGGGGCGCGACTAGAAGTGCAGCGGGTGGCCCAGGGTGGCCTCGGCGCCCTCGTGCATGATCTCGGAGAGCGTCGGGTGGGCGTGGATGGTGTGCGCCAGCTCCTCGGTGGTGATCTCCAGCTTCATCGCCACGCAGGCCTCGGCGAGCAGCTCCGTGGCGTGCGGCCCGATGATGTGGATTCCGAGGACCTCGTCGTACTTCTTGTCCGCGACGATCTTGATGAGGCCGATGGACTCATTGGAGATGGCCGACTTGGTGACGGCGCCGAACGGGGCGGTGGACGCCTTGACGTCGTAGCCGCGCTCCTTGGCCTTCTTCTCCGTGAGACCCACGGACGCCACCTCGGGGTAGCAGTACGTGGCGGACGGGGTGAGGTCGTAGTTGATGGGCGCCGGGTTCTTGCCCGCGATGTGCTCCACGGCCAGGACGCACTCGGCGCTGGCCATGTGCGCCAGCATCGGCGTGGGGATGACGTCGCCGATGGCGTAGACGTTGGGCTCGCTGGTGCGGTTCATCGAGTCGACCTTGATGAAGCCCCGGTCGGTCTGGATGCTCGTCTTGTTCAGCCCGATGTCCTCGGTCACCGGAGCGCGGCCCACGGCCGACAGGAGCAGCTCGGCCTCGAGCGTCTTCGTCTCGGTGCCCACCGACATGGTGACGCGCACGCCGTCCGCGGTGTGCTCGACCTTCTCCACCTTGGCGCCCGTGTGCACGTCGATGCCGCGGCGCTTGTAGATCTTCTCCAGCTCCTTGGAGACGTCCACGTCCTCGATGGGCAGCAGGTTGGGCATGTACTCCACGATGGCCGTCTTGCTGCCGACGTGGTTGAACACGGAGGCGAACTCGCAGCCCACCGCGCCAGCGCCCAGGACGATGATGCTCTTGGGGATGCGGTCGATGCCCAGGATGGAATCACTGTTCATCACGCGCTTGTGGTCCACCGTCACGTTCGGCAGCGACTTGGGAACCGAGCCCGTGGCGATGATGATGTTCTTGGCGTCCAGCGTCTGCTTGGAGCCGTCCTCGGCCGTGACCTCGACCTTGCCCTTCCCCGCGATCCGGCCATGGCCCTTGATGACCGTGACCTTGTTCTTCTTCATCAGGAAGTCGATGCCGTTGGCACCCTTGGTGACGACCTTGTCCTTGTGCTTCTGGGCGTTGGCCCAGTTGACGGTCGGGTTCGCCACATCGATACCGAAGTCCGAGGACTCCTTGATGTGGTGGAACAGCTCGGCCGTCCACAGGAGGGACTTGGTGGGAATGCAGCCTCGGTGGAGGCAGGTGCCACCCAGGCGCTTGTCCTTCTCGATGATGGCCGTCTTCAGCCCGAGCTGCGCCGCGCGGATGGCCCCCACGTAGCCGCCAGGCCCCGAGCCGATGATCACCACGTCGAAAGTCTCAGCCACACACGCCTCCGTCATTTTTGCGGATGGAACTCGCGGGCGCTGATAACCCCCGCTACCGGTCGGAATCAAGGAGTTTGCTCGTGCGCCGCTTCCCTCTTCACCGCATCGCTCTGATGCTCGTCGCGCTGCTTGCCTTCGCGCGCTTCTGGTACGTGTCCCATCAGAGCCCCGCCTCCCCGCCCAGCGGGCGGCCCGCTTCCCCCGTGGCCCCAGTCCCCAGCGCCCCCGTGGCCACCGAGTGTCGGACACTCGACCGCGCCCTGGAGTCCGCGCTGCGAGCCCCCGAGGACGCGCGCGCCGTCTCCGACGCACGGCGGCAACTGGGAGAGTGCGCCCACCCACCCTCGCGGGCCTGTGAGCTGGGCACCGCCCTGGCCGCTCGCGCGCCCCTCGCGGCGGGCGCGTCACCGCTGCGTGAACTGCTCGGAGACCTGTGCGGGCGCTGTGGCGAGGGCCAGAACACCTGCGCCGACGCGGTGGGCCGAGGGCTGCTGGAGTCCGCCGCCGGACGGCCCCCGGACCTGGCGGAGCTGCACTGGAGCCTGGAGCACGCGGGGCCGACCACCGCGACCACGTGCGAGCGCGTCATTGGCTCGACGCTGGGCGCCGCCGCCGTGACGGAGGGGACCCTCTCCCGCGCCGTGCTCGACATCCTCCAGGACCTGGCGCCCTTGTGCGCGAAGGGGAATCACCTTCCAGCCGCGGTGCTCAACGCCGCCGCCGTCCAGCAGGGGCGTCAGGCGCCCGTGCTGGCGACGCTGGCCGTCCGTCCCGCGGGCACGACCCAGCTCTTGAAGCCCGATCACCTGACGGGGGCGCTCAATGGGACGCTCGCCTTCGATGGCGACGCGGCCACGGGAGTTCCGCTCAAGGATGCCGCGCGGACGGTGCGCTGGGACGCGGACGGCGCGCTGCGTGCCGAGTACGCCCCGCCGCTCAAGCAGGTGGCGTCGCTGCGCATCCGGGCGAAGGGGGCGGGTTCGGTGCGCGCCATCGTGCGCACGCCTCGCAGCGCGGGGATGATGGAAGACCCTGAGCGCGGCTTCGCGTTCGTCAACCCGACGGTGTGCCGCTTCCAGGGCACAGGCGCCTGGGAGGACTGCCCGCTGGTGGCCCCGTTGCTCGACGTGGACGGCCTCAGCGTGTTCCCGGAGCGCTCGGAGCTGGTGCTCAACGAGTTGGAAGTGGTGGGCGCCCGCTAGGACGCCGGGCCACCGGCCGACATGGCAGGGCACCCGCGTGGGGCCCTGCCTCGCGGGTGCTCAGGCGATCAGGCCGCGCTCGCGGGCCACCTTGAAGATGGGGCTCGCGTCCTTCTTCAGCGCGGTGCCCACATCCTTGACGATGGCGTCCGCGGACTTCGCCACCGACAGGTAGTTGTCGAAGGTGCGCGTGAGGATGAGCACGCCCGAGATGATGACGCGCTGCAGGTTGTGCTGGAGATCGGTGCCTTCGTAGACGAGCCAGGACTGCTCGCAGAAGCGGCGACCCTCGGCGACCATCTGGTTGAGATACGCGCGCTCCTGCGCGTCCGGAACCTTCGCCTTCGGGCTGATGGACGCGATGTAGAGCAGGTTCTGCCCGAGCCGCCGAGCCGCCTCCTCCATCTGCGCCATCATCGCCGCCACATCGTCCTTCGTCGGCGGGTTGTGCCAGCGGGAGAAGATGATGCGGTCGATGACTTCGGACTGGTACGTGGGAGTCACGATGCCTCCGGTGAAACGGTCGCGTTGGACTGGGGGCACTCCATCAGCATGCCCCCGTGCCCCCGTGGTCGGACTCTGTAGCAGGATCACTGTGAGCGTTGAAGAGGAGGAGACACACATCCCCCAAGTGAGGGTTGGCGGAGTCAATTGGACTGTCCAGGTACAACAAGGCTGGATAATCCCGCCGGGGTCACAAATGACACATCCGCCCTTGGGAGGATGGATCAGCGCCGAGCTCGGGCGGCAAGGACCGCCTTCACGTCGTTCCCGCTGAGGCCGAGCGGAAGCAGCGCGACGAGGACGTGGTACAGCACGTCGGCCGCCTCCTCGACCGCGCGGGTCCGATCACCATCGGCGCAGGCCGTCACGAGCTCCGCGGCTTCTTCTCCCAGTTTCTTCAGGCGAAGGTTCCGATCCCCCAGCAGCCGGCGGGTGTAGCCCGGGGGCTCGCCCGCCTCGGCAGGTCGAGTGGCGCGGGCCGCGAGCAAGGCGTCCAGGTGCGCCAGCGGATCATCCAGCCCAGGGCCGAAGCACGTCTCGGTCTGGGTATGGCACGCGGGTCCCGCCTTCTCCACACGCGCGAGCACCGCGTCACCGTCACAGTCGGCGCGCAGGGACACCACCCGCTGCGTGTTCCCACTCGTGGCGCCCTTGTGCCACAGCCCTCGGGTCCGAGAGCGGTAATGCATCTGGCCCGTGCGCAGCGTCGCCTCGAGCGCCTCGCGATCCGCGTGCGCGACCATGAGCACGTCGCCCGTGTGCGCGTCCTGGGTCACGACCGTCACCATGCCTTGGCCCTTGTCGAAGTCGAGCGTCGCGAGGTCGAGCATCACGGGTTCCCCGTCGCGCCCAGTCGAGCGCGGACGTCCTGGGCCAGCACCGCGTTGGTGGCGATGCCACTGCCACCGAAGGACGTGCGCGCGCCGGTCCAGTCGGTGAAGACGCCTCCTGCCTCCTCGATGATGGGCTGCAGCGCGGCCGCGTCCCACGGCGACAGCATCTCGTCCACCATCACCTCGGCGCGTCCGGTGGCCACGAGCAGGTAGCCGTAGCAGTCGCCCCACGTGCGCGAGATGCCCGCGCGCAGCGTCAGCTCGCGCCATGCCTCGCCGCGCTCGGGATAGCGGAAGAAGCGCTCGTCGGTGGAGAGCACCACGGCCTTCGACAGGTCGGCTTCCGTGGACACGCGGGCGCGCTGATCATTCCAGAAGCACCCCTGCCCCGGTGCCGCCACGACCAGCTCTCCCACGGCGGGGAAGTACGCGGCGCCCGCGACCACGCGCTCGCCCTCCGCCACCGCGACCAACGTGCCCCACAGCGGGACACCGCGGATGAAGGTCTTCGTTCCATCGATGGGGTCGAGGATCCACCTGCGCGGCGCACCCGGCCGCGTCTCGCCGAACTCCTCGCCCAGGATTCCATCTTGGGGGAAGCGTGCCTCCAGCCACTGACGCGCCACCTGCTCCGCCGTGCGATCCGCCACCGTCACAGGTGTTCCATCCCGCTTGGTGTCCACCGCGATGCCCCCTCGGAAGTATCCGAGCGCTACGTCCCCGGCCTTGCGAGCCACCTCCGCGGCGGCACGCATCAACGACTGTCCGTCACTCATGTCTGGCTCCGAATCTCGATTCCGTTGTCGCGCAGCATCGCCTTGAGCGCCCCCACCGTGGTGATGCCCTCGTGAAGGATGCCCGCGACCAATGCCGCATCCGCGCCGCCCTCGCGAAGTGCGTCACGGACATGCGCGCCCGTTCCCGCGCCACCCGATGCGATGACCGGCACATCGACCGATGACGAGACTGCGCGCGTCAGCGCCACGTCATAGCCCTCTCGCGAACCATCGCGATCCACGCTGGTCAGCAGCACCTCGCCCACGCCGCGCCGCACACACTCGCGCGCCCAGCCCACTGCGTCCCACTCGGTCCGTCGTCGCCCGCCGTGCGTGTAGACGCGCCAGCCGTGCTCCTCTCGCTTCGCGTCGATGCTCGCCACCACGGCCTGCGAGCCGAAGCGCTCGGCGCAAGCCGTGAGCACTTCGGGGTCCGCCACCGCGGCGGAGTTGAGGCACACCTTGTCCGCGCCCGCGCGCAGCGCCCGGCCCGCGTCCTCCACGGTTCGCACGCCGCCCCCCACGGTGAGCGGGATGAACAGCCGCTCGGCGGTGCGCTGGACCAGGGCCCACAGCGTCGCGCGTCCCTCCTCGGTCGCGGAGATGTCGAGGAACGTCACTTCGTCCGCGCCCTCCTCTTCGTAGCGTTGGGCGAGCGAGACCGGATCCCCCATGTCGCGCAGTCCCTCGAAGCGAACGCCCTTCACGACCCGACCGTCCTTCACGTCCAGGCAGACAATCAGCCGCCGCGCGAGCATTCGCTCACCTCCATCACGACCGTTCCCTTCAGGCTGAACACCGCCCCCGAGTCCACCATCGCGTCCCGCAGCGCCAATCCGAGCGCCTTGAACGCCGCCTCCGTGACGTGATGGCGATCCGTCCCTCTCAGCACGCGCAGGTGCAGCGTCAGTCCCGCGTGCTCGCTGAACGAGCGCATCCAGTGCTCGTAGAGCGGACTCTTCAACGGGCCTCGGTAGAAGAACCGTCCCCCCGCATCCAGGCACGCCTGCACGAGCGCATCGTCCATGGGCACGGTGCGCTCGCCGTAGCGCGCCGCCGTGGCCGGAATCACCTGCCGCACCGCCGCGCCCAGCGTGATGGCCACGTCCTCCATGAGGTGATGCGTGAGATCGCCTCGCGCCTCCAGCGACAGCTCCCAACCCGCATAGCGCGCCAGCGTGGCCACCATGTGGTCCAGGAACTTCAGCCCCGTGTCCACCCGCGTAGCACCGTCACCGCGTGCGAGCGCCACGCGCACCCGCGTCTCTTTCGTCTCTCGAACCACCGTGGTCATTCCGCGAACTCCCGAGCCACCGCGCTCGCATCCAGCCGTCCCGTGTACAGCGCCATGCCGATGACCGCGCCGTGCACTCCCGCCGCGTCCAACGCGCGAAGGTCCTCCAGCGTGGCCACCCCTCCCGAGGCCACGACCGGGTGCGGACTCCTGCTCACGACCTCTCGCATCAGCGCGAGGTCCACGCCGCCCATCTGCCCTTCCTTGTGCACCGCCGTCACCAGCAACCCCGCCAAGGGAAGCCGAGCGCAGAGCCCGAGAACCAAGGCGATGTCCTGGCCACTGCCCTCCGTCCAACCGCGCGTCACCACCTCGCGGCCCTTCACGTCGGCGGCCACGAGCACGCGACCGGGGAACCGAGACGCCACGTCCCCCAGCCACGCGACGTCCTCGATGGCGCGCGTGCCGACGACCACCGTCGAGGCGCCGTCCTGAAGCAGTGTCGCCACGCGCTCGCTGTCGCGCACGCCGCCCCCCACCGAGAACTCCAGTTCCGGAGACGCCGCCACGAGTCGGGCGATGACCGCCGCGTTGGAGCCCCGCCCGAGCGCCGCGTCGAGATCCACCACATGGAAGGCAGTGAAGCCGTGGGCTCGCCAGCGAGACAGCGCCTCCAGCGGATCCTTCACGCGAACCCGCTCCTCGGCGTAGGAGCCGCCGACGAGTTGGACACACGCGCCTTCTCGCAGATCAATCGCGGGAATGGCCCTCATGACATCCACTCCGTGAGGAGGGTCCGCAGGAAGTGCACGCCCGCCAGCGAGGACTTCTCTGGATGAAACTGCACGCCCAGCACGCGGCCTCGCCGCACCGAGGCAGGAAACGTGTCCCCCTCGTGTGTCGTCCACCCCGTCACTTCGCGCGGGTCGCTGGCGCGGCACGCGAAGCTGTTCGCGTAGTACACGTGACTCAACCGCGACGACTCGACCACGGGATCATCCCGCACCGTGTTCCATCCCATCTGTGGCACCCGGCGCGCCATCAGCCGCGTCACCCGGCCTCGGAAGTAGCCGAGGCCCGCACCTGCCCCCTCCTCGCTCTCCTCGAACAAGAGCTGCATGCCCAGGCAGATGCCCAGACACGGCAATCCCTCGTCGAGTGCTTGGCGCATTCGCGCGCGGCCCGGCTCGAGGCGTGCCGCCGCCGAGCCAAAGGCTCCCACGCCCGGCAACACGAGCACGTCGGTGTCGAGCGCACGCAGGGCATCGTCCTGGACACGCACCTCCGCGCCCTCCACGAGCGCGAGCGCCTTGGTGAGCGAGTGCAGATTGCCCGCGCCGTAGTCGAAGACCGTCACTCGCATCGCAGCGCCTCGCGCAGCGCGGCCAGCGCGTCTTCGAGCAACGGCCAGGGCCCCACGCTCACCCGCAGCGCGTCTCCCAGCCCCGCCAGTCCTTGGAAGACCCGAACGTTCACGCCAGCGTCGCGCATCCGCTCGGCCACCCTCACGGCCCCGGGCAAGGGCACGAGGAGGAAGTTGGCATCCGAAGCCAGCGCACGCAGGCCCATTCCTTGAAGTGCCTCACGAAAGCGCTCACGGTTCGCGACCGCCGCCTCGGCCTGCGCCCGCATCCACGGCACGTCCTCCGAGAGCACCGCGATGCTCATCGCCTCGGCGATCGCGGTGTGCTTGTAAGGCCCTCGCGCCTTCTCCACTTCCGCGACCAGCGCCGCGTCTCCCACGGCCCACCCCACGCGCATGCCGGCGAGGCCAAAGGCCTTCGACATCGTCCGCGTCACCAGCACGTTGGGACAGGTGCGAGCGAGGTCCAGGAAGCCCCCGCTCGAGGAGAACTCCGCATAGGCCTCGTCGATCAACACCACGCCGGGAGCCTGCGCCACGAGCATCTCCAGCGACGCTCGCGAGACAGCCGTGCCCGTGGGGTTGTTCGGCGCGCACACGTAGATGACCCGCGCGCCCGTCGCGAGCAGGCCCGTCACGTCGAGCGAGCAGTCCGCGCGAAGTGGAACCGGCGCCGGCCGCAGACCGTTCACTCGCGCGAACACGGGCACCATGACGAAGGTGGGATCCGCAAACGCGACCGCCTCCCCTGGAGCCAACAGCGCGCGCAGCACCGAGTCGATGACATCGTCGGAGCCACACCCCGTCGTCACGTTCTCCGGCGTCACGCCCGCATAGGTCGCCACCGCGCGCTTCAGGCCCGGGGCATAGCTCGCGGGATAGCGGGCCACGCTGTCGACGCCCGCCTCGCGCAGCACTCGCTCCGCGCTGGGAGGCATGCCGAAGAGGTTGGTGTTGTCTCCGAGGTTCACGCGACACACGCGCGTCGTCGGCCGGTAGGGAGTCAGGTCTCGCCACTCTGCCTTCGCGGCCGTCATCCCAGCCTCCAGGCCCGCGCCGCGTCGCCGTGCGCATACAGGCCCTCGGCATCCGCCATGGCCCCCACGTCGCCGGCCAGGGACACCGCCGCGGAGCGCTCCACCCGCTGGTAGGTGGTCCATCGGAAGAAATCGAGCGCGCTCAAGCCCGAGTACACCCGCGCCAACCCCGCGGTGGGCAGCACATGGTTCGCCCCGGTCAAGTAGTCGCCGAAGGCCACGGAGGAGCGCTCGCCCAGGAAGACCGTCCCCGCGTTGCGCACCCTCGCCAGGTCGGCCTGGGGCGCGGCGGTGGCGATGAGCAGGTGCTCGGGCGCGAAGTCCGACACGAAGGGCCAGACTTCATCCAGCGAGGCCACGCTCAGCACCGCGCCCTGCCCGGCCAGCGCGGCGGCGACGATGGCATCCCGCCTCGCCTCTCCCGCCAGGCGATCCACCGCGTCGACAATCGCTTGCGCCAACTCGTCCCCCAGCGCCAGCGCGACACAGCATGCATCCGGGTCGTGCTCCGCCTGCGCGACCATCTCTCGCGCGACGGCCTCAGGGCTCGCGGTGGCGTCGGCCACCACCAGCAGCTCACTCGGGCCGGCGGGAGCATCGATGCCCACCGCGTCCACGACCTGCAGCTTCGCCGCCGCGACATAGGCATTGCCCGGCCCCACGATGCGATCCACCCGTGGCACCGTGCTCGTGCCGTAGGCCATGGCGGCCACCGCGCCCGCGCCGCCCAAGGCGAAGACGCGATCCGCTCCCGCCAAGGCCGCTGCCGCGAGCACTCCGGGGCTCGGCAGGCCATTGGGTCCGGGCGGCGAGCACACGATGATCTCGCCGACGCCCGCGACCTTCGCGGGCACCACGCCCATGAGCACGCTGCTGGGATACGCGGCCCTACCGCCCGGCGCGTAGACGCCCACGCGTCCCAACGGATCCGGTCTGCGGCCCACCAACACGCCCGGCTCGGTCTCCACCTCCACCGTGCGAGGACGTTGGGCGGCGTGGGCTCGGGCGATGTTGCCCACGGCTCGGGAGAGCGCGGCGCGCAGGGGCTGAGACAGGCTCGCGAGCGCCGCGTCCCACCGCACGCGAGGCACCTCCAGGGCCGCCAGCTCCACCCGGTCGAACTGGCGCGCGAGCGCGAAGAGGGCCGCGTCGCCTTCCGCGCGCACTCGGGCGATGACCGAACGGACCTGCTCCGTCACGTGCGCGTCCGTCGCGGAGGAGCGCTGCATCAAGGCCCGACGAGACTCGGGGTCGAGTTCCGCGAGGGCACCGCGATACTTCAGGAGGGACGTGCTCATGCCATCAGCCTCTCGATGCGGGTGACGAGGATGCCTTCACAACCCAGTGACTTCAGCGCGCGGATGGTTGCGTCGAGTGTCCGCGCCAGCACGACGGCGTGCACCGCCACGAAGCGCCCCCCATCGAGGACGTCCACCACCGTGGGCCCGTTGAGTCCGGGGAGCACCTCGCGCACGCGCCCCAGCTCCTGCTTGGGCACGTTCGCCATGAGGTAGCGCCGGCAGCGCGCGGCGATCACCGAGCCCAGCGCTCGCGACAGCTCATCCAACGCCTGCCTCGCGTCCGCGTCATTGCCCTGGCAGGCGACGAGCCGGGCGCTCGACTCCAACACGGTGGACACCTCGCGCAGCCCGTTCATCCGCAACGTCGAGCCCGTGGACGTGAGGTCCACCACGAGGTCCGCGATCCCCAGGCGCGGCGCGATCTCCGCCGCCCCCGACACCGGCACCACCGTCACGCTGCGCCCCACCTGGTCGAAGTGAGCCTGCGTCAGTCGGGGGAAGCAGCTCGCCACCCGCATGCCGTCCACCACGTCCGCCTCGGTCGCGATGCCGCTGTCCTCGCGGGCCGCCACCACCAGACGACAGCGGCCGAACTCCAGGTCGCGCAGCAGCTCCACCGGACGTCCCGCCTCACTCACGAGGTCCCAACCCGTGACGCCGGCATGCGCCGCGCCATCCGCGACGAACTCGGGGATGTCCTGGGCCCGCACGAAGAGGGCCTCGAACTGGCCGCCCAGCGACGCGGACAGCGCGCGCTCTCCCCTGGCGCGCACCTCCAATCCCGCGTCGTGGAACAGCTCGCGGATCTCCTCGGACAGACGGCCTTTGTTGGGCAGGGCGATCTTCAGCATCAATGGGCTCGGGGGCTGCGAGGGGAAAAACGAAAAAAGGCCCGTCCTGGGGGGACGGGCCTTCGGTCATCGCGGCAGGTGCCGGAACGAGGGTGTGCGAGCTAGCAGTTCACCCCGGCATGCGCGTGGCCAACGGTCCCGTCGAGGGCCGGCCGATGATGCGCATGGGGATGATGCATGGAAGCGAAACGCACGGACTCATGGGTAGCGCCAAAGCCTCGCGTCGTCAACCGGACCCCGGTGCGCCTTCGCCATCTCGCTTGCAAAGCCCTGTCGAGGCGAGCACAAGCGCACACATGCAAGACACGGAAGTCATCGTGGTGGGTGGCGGCGTCATGGGCTGCGGCATCGCGCTGCGGCTGCGACAAGGTGGCGCTCGCGTCACCGTGCTCGAGCGCTCCATCCCCGGCGCCGAGGCATCGAGCGCCGCGGCCGGAATCCTCGCGCCGCAGTGGGAGTCCGAGGGCCCCGGAGCCTTCATGGATCTGTGCCTGAGAAGTCGCGCGCTCTATGGGAGCTTCGCCGCGGAGCTGCGCGAGCTGACCGGCGTGGACGTGGGCTATCGCCCGTGCGGCCTGCTCAAGGCGGTGTTCGACGAGGCCGGCGTGCATCACCTGGAGGCCACCGTCGGTTGGCAGCGCGGACTGGGCTTGCGCGCCGAGCGACTCGATGGCGCGCAGGCTCGTGCCCTGGAGCCCCAGCTGTCGCCTCGGGTCGTGGCCGCGGCGCACTTCCCGGATGATCACCACGTGGACAACCGGCTGCTCGTGCGCGCCCTCACCATGGCCGCGGCGCGAGTGGGCACCACGTTCCAGAGCGGCCACGTGCGCGGCGTGGTGCACGAGAACGGGCGCGCGGTGGGCGTCGACCTGGATGGCCAGGTGCTGCGCGCGGACGCGGTGGTGCTCGCGGCTGGCTCGTGGTCCGCCCTGGTTCCCGGCGCGGGCGTGGCCGCGCAGGCGGTGCGGCCGGCTCGCGGACAGATGGTGCAGTTCCAGACACGGCTTCCGTTGCTGGAGCGCATCGTCACGTCGGAGAAGGGCTACCTGGTGCCCCGCGTGGACGGGCGTGTCATCGCTGGGAGCACCATGGAGCTGGTCGGCTTCGACAAGCAGGTGACGGCCGCCGGTGTGGCCCGCATCCTCGACATGGCCCTGGAGCTGTGCCCCGAGCTGGCCCAGGCCCCCATCACCGAGACCTGGGCGGGCTTCCGCCCCTGGACCGAGGACCACCTGCCCTACCTGGGAGGGGGGCCCACCCCCGGCCTCTTCCTGGCCACCGGACACTTCCGCAACGGCATCCTCCTGGCCCCCATCACCGCGAAACTCGTCGCCGAGGCGGTGCTGGGACAGCCTCCTTCCGTGGACCTGGCGCCGTTCCGGTATGATCGGCCGCCCGCCCGCCTGCCCGCGTGAAGGTGGTAATTTCTCTTACTCGTTCGCCTTTGAAAGCGGGAAACCTCTAGAATCCCCCCCGTGGAAGCCATCCCTCCTGCCCCGCCTCGAATCCTGATCGTCGACGATGACGACTCCGTCCGGGACGTCATCTCCGTCCTCCTCCGGGAGGAGGGCTACAACTGTGTCGTGGCCAGCGGCGCCGAGATGGCGCTGGATGTCGCGGGCGAAGAGGACACGCCGCTCGTCATCAGCGACATGAAGATGCCGGGCCGGGATGGGCTCTGGCTGCTGGAGAACCTGCGCGAGCGGCTGCCGGACACGTCCGTCATCATGCTCACCGGCTACGGCGACACCGAGTCCGCGGTGGACTGTCTGCGCCGTGGCGCGGTGGACTACCTGCTCAAGCCACCCAAGCTGACCGACCTCATCCGCGCCATCGAGCGCGCGTTGGCCAAGCGGCGCATCGAGATGGCGCGCAAGCGCTACCAGAAGAAGCTCGAGCGCAAGGTGCGCGACCGCACCGCCGAGCTGCGCACCGCACTGCGCGACATCGCGAACACGTACCAGAACACCCTCTTGGCCCTGGTGGCGGCGCTGGACGCGCGCGAGCACGAGACGAGCGACCACTCGCTGCGCGTGGTGAGCTACACGAGCGCCATCGCGCATCGCATGGGCATCCACGGCAAGGAGCTGGATGAGATTGGCCGTGGCGCCCTCCTGCACGACATCGGGAAGATTGGCGTGCCCGACGCGGTGCTGCTCAAGCCCGGCAAGCTGACTCCCGACGAGTGGTTGGAGATGCGGAAGCATCCGGAGATCGGCTTCCAGATGATCCAGAACATCCCCTTCCTCTCCACGCCGGCGCAGATCGTCCTGTCCCATCAGGAGCGCTACGACGGAGCGGGCTACCCTCGCAATCTCCAGCGCCAGGAGATCCACGTGGGCGCGCGCATCTTCGCGGTGGCGGACACCCTGGACGCGATGACGAGCGATCGCCCGTACCGCAAGGGGACGTCGTTCGCGAACGCCATCCAGGAGATCAAGCGCTGCGCCAACACCCAGTTTGATCCGGACGTGGTGCGCGCCTTCCTGGACATCGGCGAGGAGGGCCTCATCCGCATCAAGGAGGAGATGGCCCAGCGCAAGCTCCAGCCCCTCCAGGTGGAGGCGGAGGCCCTGGAGGCCGAGGCGGAGCTGGCGCGGCTGACGGATACAGAGGACGACGCGGAGACGACCGCTCCGGGCAACCGCCCGCCCGCGGGCACTTCCGCGGAGGAGCAGCTCAAGGTGGCCGTGCGTTCGGCCACGGGAACCAAGGGCTGAGCACCCCAGCGGCTGGCACGGCGGACGAGCGCCCGTGATGACCGAACTCCAGACGACTCCGCTCGCACCCCCTCTGCGCGACGCGCAGGGGCGCGTCATGACGTACCTGCGGCTGAGCGTCACGGACCGCTGCAACTTCCGCTGCGCCTACTGCTCACCGGCCTCATGGGGCGGGCGCAAGGATTTGCTCACCGCGGAGGAGTTCGCGCGCATCGCCTCCGTCTTCGCGCGCATGGGCATCCGCCGCGTGCGCCTCACCGGCGGCGAGCCGCTCATCCGGCCCGACATCCTCGACATCGCCCAGCGGATCGCGGCGCTGCCCGGCGTGGCGCACCTGGCGATCACCACCAACGCCAGCCGCTTGGAGACGCTCGCCCTGCCCTTGCGTGAGGCGGGCGTCAGCCAGCTCAACCTGAGCCTGGACACGCTCGAGGCCGCGACGTTCCGCAGCATCTCCCGGCAGGGAGACCTGGACGCGGTGCTGCGGGGAATCGACGCGGCGGCGCACGCGGGGTTCGCCTCGCTCAAGCTCAACGTCGTCGTGATGCGCGGCGTGAACGACACCGAGGTCCCCGCGCTGGTGGCCTACGCGCACGCGCGCGGCATCACCCCGCGCTTCATCGAGCTCATGCCCTTTGGCCAGGGCACGCCCGTGCCCACCGCGGAGCTGCTGGAGCGACTCCAGGACGCGGGGCTGTCGCTCACGCCCGAGCCCGCGGAGCCCGGCACGTCCGACACGGCCGGCCCCGCCCATTACTGGCGCACCGACTCGGGGCGCGTGGGCTTCATCTCCCCGCTGACGCGCAACTTCTGCGGCGGGTGCAACCGCGTGCGCGTGGCGTCGAACGGGGACCTGAGGAGCTGCCTGGGGGGACGTGCCCAGGCGCCGCTGCATCAGCTCATCCGCGGCGGTGCCAGCGACGAGGAGCTGGCGCTGGCGGTGCGGCGCGCGCTCGGCGACAAGCCCGAGGGCCATCGCTTCACCGACGCCGGCAACGGCGCCACGCTGCTGCCCATGATGGGCATTGGCGGCTGAACTCCAGACGCGACTCGGGCGGGCCACCGCCTCAGGGAGTGCGATGGGCCCGCCCGGATTGCCGCGTGACTACTTCACCAGTCGCAGCGCGAAGGGGTACTTGTAGAGCTGCCCCTCGTTCGCCTTCAGGCCACCGATGATGCCGAAGACGACCGCGCCGATGAACACCACGGCCAGCAGCACCAGGCCCACGCCCAGGCACGCCGTGGCGCCGCCCACCAGACCGGCGATGACGCAGGTGATCTGGAAGTTCAGCGACTCGACCGCGTGCGCCCGGATGTAGGACGACTCCTTGCCCTTGGTCATCATCAGGAACAGCGGGACCAGGAAGCCAAAGCCCATGAAGAGGTTGGCGACCACCGTGCCGATGTGCGCCAGCATCGCCATCGTCTTCTCATCCTGCGTGGGCACCGGGGTCCCCGTGATGAACGAGCCCATCATCTCCTGCTGCTGAGACTCCATCGTCCTTCCTCCTGCTTTCCGCGGGCGCGAACCACGCCCTTGACGGGCCACACCATGGCACGCGCCCGCGTCCACTGTCACCAGGAGGACAGAGGATGTGACAGGTCGTCACGACCTGCTTGGAGCCTCAACGGTAGAGCTGCCCGCCCGCCTTCTTGAATTCCTCGCTCTTCTCTTCCATCCCGCTCTGGAGGACCGAGGTCTCCGCCACGCCCGTCTGCTGGGCGTAGTCGCGGACCTCCTGGGTGATTTTCATCGAGCAGAACTGAGGACCGCACATGGAGCAGAAGTGCGCGACCTTGGCCCCTTCCGCGGGGAGGGTCTCGTCGTGGAAGGCGCGGGCGCGCTCGGGGTCCAGCGAGAGGTTGAACTGATCCTGCCAGCGGAACTCGAAGCGCGCCTTGGAGAGCGCGTTGTCGCGGGCCTGGGCGCCTGGGTGCCCCTTGGCCAGGTCCGCGGCGTGGGCGGCGATCTTGTAGGTGATGACGCCCTCCTTCACGTCGTCGCGATCCGGCAGGCCCAGGTGCTCCTTGGGCGTGACGTAGCAGAGCATCGCCGTGCCGAACCAACCGATCATCGCGGCGCCAATGCCGCTGGTGAAGTGGTCGTAGCCCGGCGCGATGTCCGTGGTGAGGGGCCCCAGCGTGTAGAAGGGCGCCTCGCCGCAGACCGCGAGCTGCTTGGTCATGTTCTCCTGGATGAGGTGCATGGGCACGTGGCCCGGGCCCTCGATCATCACCTGCACGTCGTGCTTCCAGGCCACCTGGGTCAGCTCGCCCAGCGTCTCCAGCTCACCGAACTGGGCGGCGTCGTTCGCGTCCGCGATGGAGCCCGGCCGCAGCCCGTCCCCCAGGCTGAAGCTGACGTCGTACGCCTTCATGATCTCGCAGATCTCTTCGAAGTGCGTGTAGAGGAAGTTCTCGCGGTGGTGGGCCAGGCACCACTTGGCCAGGATGGAGCCGCCGCGGCTGACGATGCCCGTGAGGCGACGCGCGGTGAGCGGGACGTACTGGAGCCGCACGCCCGCGTGGATGGTGAAGTAGTCCACGCCCTGCTCCGCCTGCTCGATGAGCGTGTCGCGGAACAGCTCCCACGTGAGGTCCTCGGCCTTGCCGCCCACCTTCTCCAGCGCCTGGTAGATGGGCACCGTGCCGATGGGCACCGGGGCGTTGCGGAGGATCCACTCGCGCGTCTCGTGGATGTTGCGGCCGGTGGACAGGTCCATCACGGTGTCCGCGCCCCAGCGGATGGACCAGACCATCTTCTCCACTTCCTCCTCGATGGAAGACGTCACCGCCGAGTTGCCGATGTTCGCGTTGATCTTCACCAGGAAGTTGCGGCCGATGATCATCGGCTCCAGCTCCGGATGGTTGATGTTCGCGGGGATGATGGCGCGGCCTCGGGCCACCTCGTCCCGCACGAACTCGGGGGTGATGACGCGGGGGATGGACGCGCCCCAGGAGTGCCCCGGGTGCTGCGCGGCGAGCGACGCGTCCAGGCGCTGGTTCTCGCGCACGGCCACGTACTCCATCTCCGGGGTGATGATGCCCTTGCGCGCGTAGTGCATCTGGCTGACGTTGGCGCCCGCCTTGGCCACGCGGGGCTTGCGGCGGTGGGCGAAGCGCAGCCCGTCCAGGCGCGCGTCGGTCTCACGCTGGCGGCCGTACTCCGACGTGATGCCGGTCAGCTCACGCGTGTCCCCGCGCGCGTGGATCCACGCCTCGCGCGGCGCGGACAGGCCCTTGCGCAGATCGATCTCCGCGGAGGGGTCCGTGTACGGGCCGCTGGAGTCGTAGACGAACACGGCGGGGTTGGGCGTCTCCTTCGCGTTGGGCCCGTGGCCCAGGTGCGTGGGTGTCTGGGCAATCTCGCGCAGGGGCACGCGCAGGTCGGGGTGCAGCACGCCCGGGACGTACACCTTGCGGGACGCCGGCAGCGGCCCTCGGGTGATGCCCTCGAGCGCCTTTCCATCGACCTTCAGGCTCTTGGATGCTCCGCTCATCTGATTCTCCTCTGGCACGAGAGAAGACAGGCGAGGCGTGGAGCGCCCGCCGCTTCCCTCCGCCGGAATGACCCGGTTCAGGTTCAAAGGGTTGGCCGCCCGCTCGCGGCCGTCTCAGCCCCCATGGTGGGGCACCCCTAGCGACGCGCGTCGGTCTAGCGCACGCCATCGCCGCCTTCAACCCACCGTTCGGGCAAGGTCGCGTTCGGTGGACACCACTCGGGCTGGGCCCGGGCGTGCGAGCGGTGCGCCCGGCCTGCTGGCTTGCGCGCGCCGGACGGGGGACTGACCGTCCTAGGCAGCACCTCCGGGGATGGCTCCGGCGGCGCGCCCGAGCGGAGGGCCCCATGCAGATCGTTGGCGAGCTGATGACACGGCCCGTGGTCACCCTCAAGGAGACCCAGAACCTGGCCAAGGCGGACGAGCTGCTGCGCCTGCACCGCATCCGGCACCTGCCGGTGGTGCGCCAGGGGCGGCTGGTGGGGCTCGTCACGCACCGCGACCTGCTGCGCGCGGCGGCGCATCACGGGCCGCCCACCGAGCGCCCCATCTGGGCCGCGGACATCATGACCCGCGACGTGGCCACGGTGCGGCCGGACACGCCGCTGCGCGACGCGGTGCGGCTGATCCTCTCGCAGAAGTACGGCTGCCTCCCCGTGGTGGACGAGGACGACGCGCTGCTGGGCATCCTCACCGAGGCGGACCTCGTGAAGTACGCGCAGCACCTCATCGACATCCAGGATCGCCGGGAGATGGCGGCCTCCTACGACGCGTGAGCCCTCCACGGCGCGCGAACGGGCGGCAGACACGAACGGGGGAACCATGTCCATCGTCTTCGGAACCGACTTCTCCTCGCAGGCGATGGAGGCGGCGGAGACCGCGACGGCGCTCGCGCACCGGATGGGGGAGTCACTCCATCTGGTGCACGTGACGGAGTACGGCAGCGGCGGGCGCTCGAAGGCCTCGGACGAGGCGCTGCAGCAGGGCGCCCGGGCTCGCCTGGAGGAACAAGCGGAGGCGCTGCGGGCGCGTGGCGTCGCCGTCGAGGCGCACCTGCTGGAAGGTGTCCCCGACGAGGTGCTGGTGGACCTGGCCACGAGCCAACACGCCGCCCTCATCGTCCTGTCGCGACACGGCCAGCGGGCGCCGCGCTGGCGCATGGGCAGCGTGGCCGAGCGCGTGGTGGAGAGCGCGCACTGCCCCGTGCTGGTGCTCCAGAACGCGCGGTCGATGGAGGCGTGGGCCAGCGGCGTGGGCTCGCTGCGCGTGCTGCTGGGGCTGTCGTTCTCTCCGCCTTCGGACGCGGCGGTGGCGTGGGTGAAGCGGATGCGCTCGCTGGGCCCCTGTGAGGTCATCGCGGCGCACCACTACTGGGGCGTGGACGCGCACGCGCGCTACGGCCTGCCGCTCACGCCGGGCGCTGAAGCGACCCCCGAAGCGGAGCAGGCCCTGCGCCGCGACCTGCTCGCGCGGCTGGGTGACATGCCCGGCTCGGGCGCCGTCTGGGTGCAGCTCCAGTCCGGACTGGGCCGCCCCTCCGAGGCGCTGGTGTCCCTGGCGGGGCGCGAGTCCGTGGACCTCATCGTCGTGGGCACGCATCAGCGCACCGGGGCGCGGCGGTGGTGGTACGGCTCGGTGTCTCAGCACGTGCTGCAGAACTCGAGCACCAACGTGCTGTGCGTCCCGGTCAGCGCGCTCCAGCCGCTGCCCCTGCCCTCGGTGCGACGCGTGCTCGTGCCCACGGACCTGTCCGACTGGGGCTCGGCCGCCGCGCGGTATGCCTACGCGCTCGTCCCCGAGGGCGGCGCCGTGTGCCTGCTGCACGTGGCCGAGCCCGGCTCCGGCGAGACGTACGATCCGCGCCGCTTCGTCGAGCCCATGACACCCGAGGCCCGCGCCCAGCGAGAGCGCGTGGAGGTGGCCCTGCGCGCCCTCATCCCCGAGGAGGCCGCGGCCCGACGCGTCACCACCGAGGTGGAGATCGTCGCCAGCCGGCGCGTCGCGGAGGCCGTTGGTCAGGCGGCGGAGCGGCTCGACTGCGACTTCATCTGCATGGCCAGTCATGGACGCACGGGCCTGTCACGGGCGCTGGCGGGCTCGGTGGCGCAGGAGGTGATCATGCACGGCGTCCGCCCTGTCTTCGTCGTCCGGCCTCCCCGCGATGAGTGAGCGCGCGCGGGCGTCCCTCCCGAGAGGACGACGCGAGGTCCGCTGTCCGCCATCCGCGCGGCACGGCCATTGAAGAGGCTCCCTCTCAGCGCCACCTGGGAGGTGTCTCATGACATCGATTTCCATCACCGAGTACGAAACGCGCCTCTTCTGGCAGGGAGCCCACAGCGCGGTGCTCACCAGTGATCACGCGACGCCCGTGCCCATCGGCCGACCGCTCGCCTTCTCCGAGGACGCGGCCGAGGGACACTGGGAGCCCGAGGCGCTGCTGGTGGGCGCCGTGGAAGGACGCACGCTCCTGGCCTTCCTGGAGCACGCGCGGGCCGCGGACATCTCCGTCCTCTTCTACCAAAGCTCCGCGCTCGGCCGGGTGATTGGCGGGACGGGGCGAATGCCCCAGTTCACCGACCTCATCGTGCGCCCGCACGTCGCCGTCCCCACCGACGCCGAGGCCGCGACCGTCCGCGACATCTTCACCCAGCTGCCTGGCTGCTGCTTCCCAGGCTCGGTGCTCCACGTCGCGCCGCGCATCGAGGCCGTGGTGGAGACCTGGAGTCACGCGCGCCCAGCGCAGCCGCGCCCCGCGCAAAGATGCCGCGTGGATGAAACGCTCCGCGTCGCGATGGCGCCCACGCCGGAACGTTGAATTCACAACATAAGCAAAATTCCGTCTCATTCTGGATTCATTGAGAAGGTCGGACCTCCTCTTGATGATGCGCCCGCATCCACCCGAGGAGAGACATCTCATGACTGGAATGAAGTGCCGCGCGGCCCTGGTTTTGGCCGCCGCGTGGCTGGCCCTCAGCGCAGGCAGCGCGCAAGCGCAGACCTATTCGCTGTTCCTTCCCACGGACGTCCCCATCGTCGCGTCCGTCACCAATGATTCCGCATCCGTGGAGCTGGGCGTGAAGTTCACGTCCGACGTCGCGGGCGACATCACCGGCATCCGGTTCTACAAAGGCGCGAACAACACGGGCACCCACGTGGGCAGCCTGTGGAGCAGCACCGGCACGCTGCTCGCCACCGCGACGTTCACGTCCGAGACGGCCACCGGCTGGCAGCAGGTCAGCTTCGCCACGCCGGTGCGCATCACGCCGGGGACGACGTACGTGGCCTCGTACCATGCCCCCGTGGGCGCGTATGGCTTCACCGACGCGGGCCTGACGACGGGGCTGGACAATCCGCCCCTGCATGCGCTGGCGGGAACCACCTCGGGTGGCAATGGCTTGTTCCAGTACGCCGCCAGCTCCGTGTTCCCCACGAGCAGCTACCGCAACTCCAACTATTGGGTGGACGTGGTGTTCCGCCCCGCCGAGCCCGTCACGCTCTGGCCCTCCACCGCCACGCCCGCCGTCGCCTCGGTGACGAACGATGCGCAGGCCGTGGAGGTGGGCGTGAAGTTCAAGACGGACGTGAGCGGCAACGTGCTCGGCGTGCGCTTCTACAAGGGCGCGGGCAACACCGGCACGCACGTGGGCAACCTGTGGAGCAACTCCGGCACGCTGCTGGCCACCGCCACGTTCAGCGCCGAGACGGCCACGGGTTGGCAAGAGGTGCGCTTCGCCGCGCCGGTCGCCATCGCCGCGAACACGCAGTACGTGGCCTCGTACTTCGCGCCCGTGGGCGCGTATGCCTTCAACGACGGCGGGCTCGTCACCGGCCTGGATGCGCCTCCGCTGCACGCGCTCCCGGGGAACGCCAACGGCGGCAATGGTGTGTATGGCTATGGCGCCACCACCCGCTTCCCCACCCAGAGCTTCAACAACTCGAACTACTGGGTGGACGTCGTCTTCCAGGCCACGGGCGCGCCTCCGCCCACGCAGCCGCCCGTTCCGGGACTCAGCCTCTGGAGCGCGTCCGCGACGCCCGCCGTCGCCACCGCGCCCGAGACGCAGGCCATCGAGCTGGGCGTGAAGTTCACGTCCGACCTGGACGGCAAGGTGAAGGGCATCCGCTTCTTCAAGGGCGGCGGCAACACCGGCACGCACGTGGGCAACCTCTGGAGCAGCACCGGCACGCTGCTCGCCACCGCCACGTTCACGTCCGAGACGGCCTCGGGATGGCAGCTCGCGCAGTTCGCCACGCCCGTGGACATCGCCGCGGGCACCACCTACGTGGCCTCGTACTTCGCGCCCATGGGCGGCTATTCGTATGACTCGGATGGCCTGGTCTCGGGCATGAACACCCCGCCCCTGCACGCGCTGCCCGGCGGCACCACGGCCGGCGGCAACGGCGTGTTCACCTATGCGAGCACGTCCACCTTCCCTACGCAGAGCTATCGCTCGACCAACTACTGGGTGGACGTCCTCTTCCAGTCCAACGGTCCGCCGCCGCGCCCAGGTGTCACGGGCGCGGGGCCGGTGCTCGTCGCCACGGCGCCGGGCAATCCCTTCACGGACTACCTGAAGGAGATCCTCAAGGCCGAGGGCATCACCACGTTCGCCGCCACGGACACCGGCAACCTGGGGTCGACCGTTTCGCTCAACGACTACAAGGTCGTGATCCTGGGCGAGCAGGCGCTCTCCGCCGCGCAGGTGACGCTGCTCACCAACTGGGTGACCGCGGGCGGCACGCTCATCGCCATGCGGCCGGGCGCGAACCTGAACAGCCTGATGGGCCTCAACGCGGCCACGGGCACGCTGGCCAATGGCTATCTGCGCGCGGACACGTCGCAGGCGCCCGGCCAGGGCATCACCGTGGAGACGGTGCAGTACCACGGCTTGGCGGACCTCCACACGGTGGTGTCCGGCACGCGCGTGGTCGCCACGCTCTACAGCGACGCGATTACGCCTTCCACCGCCGCCGCCGTCAGCCTGCGTCCGGTGGGCGCCGGCACCGCCATCGCGTTCGCGTATGACCTGGCGAAGTCCGTGGTCTACACGCGGCAGGGCAACCCCGCGTGGCAGGGCCAGAACCGGGACGGCTCCAACATCGGGCCGCGCGCTCGCTCCGACGACATGTTCTACGGCAACGCGCTGTACGACCCGCAGCCGGACTGGGTGAACCTGAGCAAGGTCCAGATTCCCCAGGCGGACGAGCAGCAGCGGCTGCTCGCGAACATGCTCCACCTGACGAGCCCCATCCCCCTGCCGCGCCTCTGGTACTTCCCGCGCGCGAAGAAGGCGGTGGTGGTGATGACGGGCGATGGTCACCCGGGCAACGCCACCGTGGCGCGGCTCAACCAGTACCTCGCGGCGAGCCCCACCGGGTGCAGCGTGGCGGATTGGGAGTGCGTGCGCTCCACCGTCTACAACTACGTCGGTGGCATCGACGCGACGACGGCGGCGTCCTACGTCGCGCAGGGCTTCGAGTACGCCATCCACCTGGACACGGGCTGCACGGACTTCACCGCGACGAACCTGGATCCATCCACGTACACGCCGCAGCTCGCGAGCTTCGCGGCCACGTACCCCACCCTGCCCGCGCCCGTCACCAACCGCACGCACTGCATCGTGTGGAGCGACTGGTCCACCCAGCCCAAGGTGGCGCTGCGCCACGGCATCCGGCTCGACACCAACTACTACTTCTGGCCGCCCGAGTGGGTGCTGGACCGTCCGGGCCTCTTCACGGGCTCGGGCATTCCCATGCGCTTCGCGGATGAGGACGGCACGCCGCTCGACGTCTATCAGGCCACCACGCAGATGACCGACGAGTCCGGCCAGTCCTTCCCGCTGCACATCGACACGCTGCTCGCCAACGCCGTGGGCCCGCTGGGCTACTACGGCGCCTTCACCGCCAACATGCACGTGGACGTGCAGCCGTCCTCCGGCTCGGACGCCATCATCGCGTCCGCGCAGCGCGAGGGCGTGCCCGTCATCAGCGCGAAGCAACTGCTCGAGTGGCTCGACGCGCGCGAGGGGACGCACATCAACACGCTGGCCTTTACCGGCACGGCGCTCTCCTTCACCGTCACCACCCCGGCGCGCAACCTGTCCTTGATGGTGCCGGTGCACTCGTTCAATGGCCGCACACTCGTCTCGGTGAGTGTCAATGGCTCAGCAGTCAGCGCACCGCAGCAAACCATCAAGGGTGTCGCCTACGCGTTCGTGAACGCCGCGCAGGCCGGCACCTACGTCGCGACGTACCAGTGAGCCCCACCCGCTCCCTCTGAAAAAGGGCCGGGACGGAGCCCGGTGCGCGACGCTGGCACCGGGCTCGACCGTCCCTCCCTTGGAGGACAGGCGAGTGTTCGCAATGACAAGCATTCATCTTCTCATTGCCCGAGAGTCCAAGTGTCATGCCTTGGGTACGTGGCGACCATCCGGGCATGAACAGACCCGACAAGCATACAAGCGCCCTGGATGAGTCGTGGGATGCCGTCGCGGATGAGTCGTCACCTCCGGACGCGGCCCGGCTGTGGCTCCAAGCGAGCATCCGCCTGACGCGTTCCCAGGCGGATCTCCATGCCGCCATCTTCTCGAATGACGGCTCCGAGGAGAGCCTCGACCGCTACGCGAGCGCGCGCGCTGAACTCGACTCAGCCGAGGCGTGGGCCCTGCGCGTCGCCAAGGCGCTGCCGAAGAGCTCCTAGTTCGCGCCGCGCCACGCGGGGAGTCGGAGCACGAACCGCGCGCCCGCTCCCGCGCGCGGGGCATAGCGCACCTGTCCGCCGTGGCGTTCGACCAAGCGGCGGACCAACGCGAGCCCCAGGCCCGTGCCCCGGGCCTTGTTCGTCACCAGCGGCTCGAACAGGCGATGGCGCAGCGCCGCGTCCACGCCGGGCCCCGAGTCCTCCAGCGCAAGCTCAACCATCGCGCCATCATTCGACGCCGTGAGGGTCACCGTGCCGCTCGTGCCCACGGCCGCCACCGCGTTCTCCAACAGGTTCACGAACACCTGTCGCAAGAGCAGCGCGTCACCCGCGACGGACGCGAGCCCATCCAGGCCCTCGGCGTGGAGCCGCACCCCCTCGGGACGCGGCACGGCCTCCCGTGATTCGGCCCAGACCTCTGTCAGCGACACCTCGTGCCGCTCAATGGGCGCGTCGCGCACCAGGCCGAGCAGCCCCGACACGATGCGCCCCGCGAGCCTCACCTGCTCGCCCATCCCCGAGAGGATCCGACGCACGCGCTCGTCGCGAGTCAGCTCCGGGCGGGCCTCCAGCACGGTGACCGAGGTCCCCAGCACGGCCAGCGGGTTGCGCAGCTCATGTCCAATGGCCGCGACCACCTCGCCCACCGACGCCAGCCGGGCTTCCCGCGCGTGCTGCCCGTGCCGGAGCTGGAGGACGCACGCGAGTTCTGCGTCCAGCCGGCGACGCAACACCGCGCCAGAGGACTCCGCCAACGAGCCCAGGTGCGCTTCGAGCGACTCGCGCACCTGACAGGCAGCGCTCAACAACACGGCGGGAGACAACGTGGAGGCCGCGTCCCACCACGGCGCGGGCGCGGGAGGGTTGAGCAGGGCCTCCAATCCAGCGAGGACCCCTGCCTCCAAGGCGGGCACCTCTCCCAGCACCGCATGCGCGCGCAGGCGCGTGGCCAGCGTCTCCGCGATCCGCGGCAGCTCGGCCTGAAGCGCGGCGCGGACGTCGCTCAGGGCCCGCGCGTCCTCGGGCCCGAGGTGCAGGTGTCGCATCGCCTCATCGTGGGGGCTGTCGTTCATCGTCACCGCGGCGCAGGGTAGCGCCTGCGCGGGCCCGAGGGTGAGGGCTCGCGCGGACGGCTCCCTTCAATGCGTGGTGCGCGAGGGGCGACGGTTGCCGAGGAGTTGCTCCCGCGTCACCGTCTCGCGGCCGGTGGCCTTGCCTCGCTCCAGCAGCGACTTGAAGCGCAAGAGGTCATCGTCCATCTGCTTCTTCGGATCCGCGCCCAGCAGCTTCGCGAACGCGTGGCCCAGCGCTCCGGCCGGAGGCTGGTACGAGAGCCGGATGTCCACGCGCGTCTTGCCCGAGGGCATGGACTCGAAGCGGACGACGCCTTCGTTCTGCACCGTGGCGCCGCGTTCGCTTCGCCAGGCCAGGAGCCGGTTGGGCACGCTGCGCACCGTCACCGCCTCCCACTCGAAGTGGGTCCCCGCGGGCCCCTTCACCCTCCAGCGCGAGCGGTCCTTCGCGATGAGCCGCACCTCATCCACATGCGTCATGAAGCGCGGGAAGTTGTGCATGGCCTCCCAGAACGCGAACACCTCCTCGACGGGCGCGTCCACCGTCACGTCCTTGTGCATGACGAGGCCTCGACCTCGCGCGCCCACGCCCGTGAGCCTCCGCAGGTCCAGGTTCGTCAGCGCGCGCACGCCCAGCAGCGCGCCCCCGAGCCCCGCCGCCACACCGAGAACGCCGCCCCGCCGCGCGCCCCACGACAGGAGCCCCAGCCCCCCCATCGTGGAGAGGAACCGCGCCGAGGGTGACCAGTGGCTTCGCAGTCGCGCCCCCGCTCGCATCGCGCCTCCTTGCAGGGCTGGGTGTCGGCTGGGCTCGTCATGCGTGAGCAGCTTGTCGTCCACGTCCTTGACGCCTCGCACGGCACGCAGGCGCGCCACCAGGCGGCGAGACTCCGGCGCGAGCACGTCCCCCTCCAGCACCACGTGCCCGTTCAGCGCCGTCACCCGCACCGCGCCAGGATGGGAGCAGACGCGCCCCAGCGCCGCGCGCAGCCGCTGCTCCAGCGTCGTGTCGGGCACGGGCTCGCCCGTTCGCAGCCGCGCCACGGCCTCACGGAGGAGTCCTCGCGTGCGGTGGGACAGGTCGCGCGAGACGATGCCCACCGCATCGCTCGCCTCGTGCCCAGCGTGCACCGCGCGGCCCTGCCAATGCGCGCGGCGCCAGCGGCCGTTGCGTGGATCCGTCCAGTACATCAAGCCCAGTCCGAGGCCCAGGCCTCCAAGTCCCCACCAGCCTGCTCTCATGGTTCGGCCTCCGTGTTGGCGTGCGCGTGCAATCCCATCTCGGGAACGTGACGGCGGACCTCGCACGGGACAGCCACCCCACGCCGCTGCGAGGACAGGGGCTCGGCACCCCGCTCGGCACGGCACTCGGGCGAAGGGCGCCAGGACGCGCGCCCGCCCTCCCCGCTGGACGCTCTCGTCGCGGCGCCAAAACCGGGTACGCTGCCCGGCTGCCCTCATGCAACGACTGGACGTCTCCCGCTCCCTGCCGCTGGACCTCGCCACGCTCGCGTCGCTGGCCGTGACCTCCGTGGGAGGTGCCTGCCTCGTCGGCCTCGTGTCCGTGCCCGACTCCGCCGCGTGGCTCGCGGCGTTCGTCATGATGGCGGGCGCGGGTGGCTTCGTCGCCCTGACCGAGCTGAGGCGGGCGCGGAAGGAGCGGGACGCCGCGCTGGGAAACCTGCGCGACTCGCACACGCTGCGCGACGGCTTCATGGACATCGCCTCCCTGGGCTTCGCCTTCTACGACCGGGAGCTGCGCTACGTGCACGTCAACGCCGCGCTCGCCGCCATGCATGGCGTGTCCGTGGCCGAGCACCTGGGCCGCCATGTCAGCGAGGTGCTGCCCGCGCTCGGGACGGTGCTGGAAGCGCGCCTGCGACGGGCCTTGGACTCGGACGGCCCCGTGCAGGACGCGGGCTTGCGCGTGGAGACGCCCGCGGCTCCTGGCGAGTCTCGCTATTGGTTCGGGACGTTCTCGCGCGTGCGCGGCGCACAAGGGCAGGTGCTCGGCGTCATCGCGGCGCTCTCCGAAGTCACCGAGCGCATGCGCGCGGAGCAGTCCCTCCAGGAGCACGAGGGCCGCCTGGATGTGCTCACCCGCTCGCTGCCGGACTACCTGTGGGGCGGCAAGCTGCGCGGCGGGCTGCTGCGCGACTTCTACTGCACGCCCGTCATCGAGCGCACCACCGGCTATCCCGCGAGCGCCTTCGCCCAACCGGGCCCGGATGGCTCACCGCCCCCGCTGTGGGCGGACATGGTGCATCCCGGTGACCGGGCCCGCTACCGCGCCTGCATCGAGGGGCTCGCGCCCGGTGCCGAGGTGGAGATTGAGCATCGGCTCGTCTGCGCGGACGGCCGCATGCGGTGGGTTCGCAGCCGCGCGGCGGCCTCCGCCGCCGACGCCCACGGCGAGCTGCACGTGGGCTGCGTCGTCACCGACATCACCGATCGCCGCCTCGCGGACGAGCTGCGCCAGCGACTGAGCGAGAGCTTCCGTCGCTCGGCTCAAGAGTGGCGTCGCACCTTCGACGCGGTCAGCTCCCCCCTGGTGGTGTTGGGCGCGGACGGCAGCATCCAGCGCCTCAATGCCGCGGCCTGCATCCTCTTCGGCGGCTTGGATCCTTCTGGCCAACCGCTGTCCACCGTGGCCGATGTGGAGCCCTGGACGAGCGCGCTGCCCATGGTGGACGAGCTGCTCCAGACGCACGGCAACACCGCGCGCCAGGTGCAGGATCCTCGCTCGCGACGCACCTGGGAGCTGTCCGCCGCCTGGGTGGATGAGGCCGGCAGCGAGGATGCGCGCATCATCTTCGTCGTCACGGAGGTGACCCGCGTCCTGGAGCTGCAAGCGAACCTGCGGCGCAACGAGACGATGGCCGCCATGGGCGCCATCGTGGGCGGCGTGGCCCATGAGGTGCGCAATCCCCTCTTCTCCATCTCCGCCGTGGTGGACGCCATCGAGGCCACCTTCGGCACCCGCGCCGAGCTTCAGCCCTACCTCGACGTGCTCCGCGGCGAGGTGAAGCGCCTCAACCACCTCACCCAGGAGCTGTTCGAGTACGGCCGCCCCAGCCAGGGCGAGTGGATGAACGGCCCCGTCGAGCCCGTGGTATCCGAGGCCGTGTCCGCCTGCGCGCTCGTCAGCGAGAAGTCGGGCGTCGCGCTCGCCCGCGAACTCGCGCCCGATCTTCCGCCCGTGCGCATGGACTCGCGGCGCCTCTTCCATGTGTTCCGAAATGTCGTGGAGAACGCGGTGCAGCACTCTCCCTCGGGGGCCACGGTCTGGGTGGCGCTGGAGACCGCGGAGGAGGCCGGGCGCGCGTGGGTGCGCTGCACGGTGCACGACGGCGGGCCGGGGTTCCGCGAGGAGGACCTGCCGCACGTCTTCGAGCCGTTCTTCAGCAAGCGCCGAGGCGGCACGGGGCTGGGGCTGGCCATCGTCCAGCGCATCCTGGAAGAGCACCAGGGGCAGATCCGCCTGCGCAACCATCCGGCCGGGGGCGCCGAGGTGACGCTGCTCCTGCCCGCTGTTTCCTCGCATCCCACGGCGCAGCCCCTAGACTCCCTGGCCTCATGACGCGCACCCGCATCCTTCTCGTGGACGACGAGCCCGGTGTCCGGCTGGGCATGCGGGGCTACCTCACCGCGCACGGCTTCGACGTGGACGAGGCCACCAGCCTCGCTGAAGCACAGGAAGCCTTCCGCACCCATCGCCCCGACGCGGCCGTGGTGGACTACCGCCTCCCGGACGGCACCGCGCTGGAGCTGCTGCCGCGCCTGAAGGAGATCGACGCGGCGGTGCCCCTGGTGGTCCTCACGGGCCATGGCTCCATCGAGCTGGCCGTGCAGGCCGTGAAGGAAGGCGCCGAGCAGTTCCTCACCAAGCCGGTGGAGCTGGCGGTGCTGCGCGTCGTGCTGGAGCGGCTGGTGACGCAGCGCCGGGAGCGACAGCGGCAGGCCGCGGATCGCTCGCGACACGAGCGCGTCACGGTGGATCCCTTCCTGGGAACCAGCGCCGCCATCCAGGCGCTGCGAGCGCAGGCCGAGCGCGTGGTGGGCAGCGACAGCCCGGTGCTCGTCACGGGCGAGACGGGCAGCGGCAAGAGCGTGCTCGCGCGCTGGCTGCACGAAGGCGGCCCGCGGGGAGACGCGCCCTTCGTGGATCTCAACTGCGCGGCGCTCTCCAAGGAGCTGCTGGACTCGGAGCTGTTCGGTCACGAGAAGGGCGCGTTCACGGGGGCCGTGACGGCCAAGCAGGGCCTCTTGGAAGTGGCGGACCGGGGGACCCTGTTCCTGGACGAGATTGGCGACATGGACGTCGCCGTCCAACCCAAGCTGCTCAAGGTGCTGGAGGAGAAGCGCTTCCGCCGCCTGGGTGACGTGAGGGATCGCCGCGTGGACGTGCGCCTCATCGCCGCCACGCACCAGGACCTCTCCGCCGCCGCGCGCGAGAAGCGCTTCCGCAGCGACCTGTACTTCCGCATCAGCACGCTCATCCTCCACGTGCCGCCCCTGCGCGAGCGCCCCGAGGACGTGGCCGTGCTCGCGCGCCACTTCCTCGCGGAGATGGGCGCGCCGCGGGGACGTCGCGAGGTGGGGCTCCAACCCGACGCCGAGGCCGCCCTCATCCGCTACCCGTGGCCGGGCAACATCCGCGAGCTGCGCAACGTGCTGGAGCGCGCGGTGCTGCTGTCGGGCGGCGGGCCCCTGTCGCGCGGCGACCTGCGCTTCGAGCCCCACTCCGAGGACGAGTCCTCCGCCGAGGATGACCTCACCCTGGAGGAGCTGGAGCGCCGACACATCGAGCGCGTGCTGCGCAGGGAGAATGGCCACGTCGAGCGCGCGGCCACTCGGCTCGGCATCCCCCGCTCCTCCCTCTACGAGCGGCTCAAGCGCTTGGGCATCAATCGGTCTGGATTCCAGAAATCGGATCCATGATCCGGACAGCCCCCGAGGCGGGGACATGTCCTCGTGTGTAAGTATTCGGATCTCCTGGGGGAGCGTGGAAGACACCGCGCTGGCCCTGGCCTTGCTGGTGCGCCCGGCCCGTGTCCCTCAACCTCTTGATTGTCGATGATGAGACGTCACTGCGATGGGTGCTGGGGCGCTTCTTCGCCGGGGCGGGCTATCAAGTCGATTCGGCCGAGGGCTTGGACGAGGCACTGGGACTGATGACGCGCGGACAGTACGACCTCATCATCAGTGATTTGCGGCTGAGCGGGACTCAATCCGAGGAGGGGCTGGCCATCGCGGAGTTCGCGCGGAAGTCCACCCCTCGCACGCGGGTGGTGCTACTCACCGCCTTCACCACCCCGGAGCTGGGGGTGAGGGCGCGGGCATCGGGGGTGGACCTGGTGTTGCCCAAGCCCCAGCCGCTTCCGGCACTGGCGCAGCATGTCTCGGCGCTGCTCGCGCCACGATGAGCACGGGGGGCGAAGTGACATGGAACGCAAGCCGCGCGTGGGGAACGCCGACGGTGCAGGCCTTTTCAATGGGACCGAGGACATGAACGGTTACGGCTCACTGGACAAGCGAGGGCGCGCACGGGGGTGGGTGCTCCTGTCGCTGACGGCGGCGCTCGGAGTGGCGGCCCCCGCGGCGGCGCAAGTCACGGCGTCCCAGGCCATTGACGTGCAGCAGTACAAGCCGGGCCCCGGTGCCTACGACGTGCTGAGCCTCCATGGCGCGCGCGTGAGGGAGCACCTCGCCTGGAACGTGGGCGCGTCGCTCAACTACGCGAACCATCCGCTCAACGTGTTGGATCCGCGCAAGGACGCCTTCACGTACCGCATCGTGAAGAGCCAGCTCTCGTTGGACCTGCTGGGCTCCGTCTCGCTGTTCGGTCGGGTGGAGTTGGGCCTGTCCCTGCCCGTGACGACCACGTCGTCGCAGCCCTCCGGGGCCGTGTCGCCGGACTTTTCGAGCGGCGTGGGCGCCACGGGCGTGGGCGACCTGCGTGTGGTGCCCAAGGTGGCGCTGCTGTCCACCGACAGCGGCCTGCACCTGGGCCTGGCCCTCCCCTTCACGCTGCCCACCGCGGGCGGCTCGAACTTCCTGGGCTCGGATGGCCCGTCCTTCCAGCCGCGGGTCGCGGCGGAGTGGCTGGGTGAGTCCGTGCGGCTGTTGGCCAACGTGGGCGTCAACCTGCGCAAGGAGGCCCAGCTGCGCAACCTGCACGTGGGCAATGAGTTCGCGTACGGCGTGGGCGCGGAGGTGCCGCTGACGCAAGCGCTGACCGCGGCGGCCACGGTCGCGGGCTCGCTGGGCTTCCAGGAGACGGACACCGAGGAGCGCCCGCTGGAGGTGCTGGGCGCGCTCAAGTACCGCTTCGCCAACGGACTGGCGGCGCACCTGGGCGCGGGCCCGGGACTCACGCGCGGCTATGGCACCCCGGGCTTCCGCGTCCTCGCGGGCCTGGGTTGGTCGCCCGCGACTCCCGCTCCGCGCACGGCGCCCGCCTGCGCGCTGGGCCCCGAGGACTACGACGGGTTCCAGGACGACGACGGCTGCCTGGATCCGGATGACGACGGCGACGGCATCCCCGACACCGAGGACATCTGCCCCACCGAGCCCGAGACGCGCAACGGCTACCGCGACGAGGACGGGTGCCCGGACGAAGCGCCCCCCGAGGCGTCGGCCTCGACGAGCGCCCCGCCGCCCATGGCGCTGCCGCCCGCGCCGGTGGACTCCGACAAGGATGGCTTGCTCGACTCGGAGGACCGCTGCCCGAACGTGCCCGAGGACATGGACGGCTTCGAGGATGCGGACGGCTGCCCCGAGCCGGACAACGATCGCGACGGCATCGCCGACGCCCAGGACAAGTGCCCGCTGGAGGCCGAGACCATCAACGGCGTCGCGGACGAGGACGGGTGCCCGGACAAGGGTCAGGCGAAGGTGCGGCTCGAGGGCTCGCGCATCCTCATCCTCGACAAGGTGTACTTCGCGACGAACAAGGACGTCATCCTGCCGCGCTCCTACGGACTGCTCTCGCAGGTCGCGTCCGTCCTCAAGGCCCACCCGGAGTTGGAGAAGGTGCGCGTCGAGGGCCACACGGACAGCCAGGGTGATGACGCGAAGAACCTCAACCTGTCGCAGCGGCGCGCCAACAACGTGCGGGCGCACCTGCTGAAGACGGGCATCGCGCCGGAGCGACTGGAGGCGGTGGGCTACGGCGAGTCGAAGCCGGTGGACACCAACGCCACGGCGCGCGGACGTGAGAACAACCGCCGCGTCGAGTTCAACATCGTGAAGACCGCCGAGCCCTCGGCGGAGGGAGGGACCCCGTGAAGACGACGCTCCTGGTGGGAGCCGGGTTGGCCCTGGGGCTGCTCGCCACGCCCGCGCTGGCCGCGCCAGTTCCGGGCGCATGCGGCGGGCTGCGCTTCGAGAACGGCCGGCTGGAGACGGGCAGCGTGCTCGCTCCTCGCGGCCCGCAGACCGAGGCGTGCCTGAAGGAGATCGCCGAGGCGCTGAAGGCGCGCCCCGCCATCCGCTCCGTCACGGTGGCCGCCCGCCTCCCCGATGCCGAGCGCCTGGAAGGCCAGGGGCTCGCGGTGGCCCGTGCGGCGGCGGACGTGCTGGTGAACGCGGGCGTGCCGCGCACGCGCGTGTCCGTGGTGGCGCCACCGTCCGCGCCCGATGCGCCCGGCCAGCTCCAGCTCGCGTACATCGAGCGGGCGCCGCTGCCGGCCGTGGCTCGACTGCGCGCGGCGAGCGGTGACGTGGCGGTGGGCCCCAACCCCGCCGAGCTGCGCCCACGCGTCACCGGAGATGCCCTCTACACGGGCGAGCTGGTGAACACGGCGAAGGGCGCGCAGGCGGAGCTGGCGCTCGCGGACGGCAGCGTGGTGCGCGTGGCGCAGGAGAGCCTCGTGCGACTGGGCACGCTGGAGCTGACGGCGCAGATGCAGCGCAAGGTGCAGCTGGAGCTGCTGCACGGCACGGTGGAGACGGAGGCCGCCAAGGGCGGCGTGGGCTCCGTGTTCGAGGTGCGCACGCGCGGCGCGGTGGCCGGTGTCCGTGGCACGCGCTTCCGCGTGTCGGCGCAGGGAGACGGCACCAGTCGCCTGGAGACGCTGGAGGGCAAGGTGGCCCTGGCGGCGGAGCGCGGCGAGGTGGACGTCAACGGAGGCTTCGGCTCGCGCGCGAAGCCCGACCATGCCCCCGAGGCGCCTCGCGCGCTGTTGGCCGCGCCGCTGCTCGGCACGCCACGCGGGGGCACCTTCCCCACCGCGCCGAAGCTGACGTGGAAGGCCGTGCAGGGCGCGAGCAGCTACCGCGTGGAGCTGGCGCGCGCCGCGGACTTCGCGACGGGGACCGAGGTCCAGGTCGCCCCCGGCCTGGAGCTGACGGTGCCCCCCGCGCTCACGGGCAAGTGGTTCTGGCGCGTGCTCGCAGTGGACGCGGATGGGTTCATCGGCTACCCCTCGAAGATCTACACTTTCGACGTCCATCCATGAGTCAGTCCCCGTCCCCTCGCGCCGGCCTCGCGCGTCCTTCCCCCGCCCTGTTGCGGTGGCTGGGCGCGCTGGTGGGCGTGGGACTGGCGGCGGTGACGTGGGCGACAGGAGGCGCGCCGGGGCTGGGCGAGCGGGCGCTGTATGACCTCGCCGCGAGCCGGCTCCTGCCCTCGGTGCCTCCCACGGCGGACCTCGTGCTGGTGGAGGTCGATGACCGGGCGCTCGCGGCGGTGGGAGAGCGCTGGCCCCTGTCCCGCGCGACCTGGGCTCGGGTGTTCCAGGCACTGGCCGCGCGCCATCCCTCCGCGGTGGTGGTGGACATCCTGTTCGATCAGCCCGGCCCGCGAGACGCGCTGGAGCTGGGCGACGACATCCTGGAGCGCCTGCGCGCGACCGGGTTGGATCAGTCGCCCGCGGGGGCCGCGCTGGCGGCGGAGCTGGAGACCCGGCTGCGTGCCCAGGACGGAGACGCACGGCTGGCGGAGGCGTTCTCCGAGACGGGCACCGTCATCCTCGGCGCCATCGGGCTCCAGGAACCCGCGCCGCCCTCCGCATCCTCCAACGGCCCTCCTGGCCAACCGCTCCCGCTCTCATCGCAGGGGCTGCGACTTCAGTTCCAGGACATGGCCACGAGCATCGCGCCCTTGCGCATGGCCTCGGCCGGCGGCGGCACCCTGAACATGCTGGTGGATCCGGACGGCGTCATTCGCCGGTATCCGTACCTCCAGGGAGCGAAGGACCGAGCGTGGCCCGCGCTGGCACTCGCCACCGCGTTGCATCTGTATCCCGAACGCACGGAGTCGCTGCTGCGCGCGGCCTCGGTCGATTCAGGTGCTCCGCTGATGCGACTGCCCACCGTGGACTGGCTGCCCCGCGTGAGCCTGTCGGACGTGCTCCAGGCGGATCCAAAGTCGGTGGGGTTGGACCTTGCCCTGCGCGGCAAGACGCTCTTCCTGGGCGTCACCGCCACGGGCCTGCACGGACAGAGCACGCTGCCGGGGCAGATCGCCGTGCCAGGCGTGGAGATTCACGCCTTCGCCCTGGACAACCTGCGCTCGGGCCGGGTGATGCGCTCCTCCGGGGCCGTCGCCGCGGCGGGCTTGCTGGAGACGGCCGCGCTGCTGGGCCTCTTCCTGTGGCGAGGCCGCCGCGCGAGGACCCTGGCCGGCGCGCTGGGATGGGCGGGCCTGGGGTGGGCGCTGCACACGGCGCTCGTGGGCTGGCTCGCGGCGGATCTCGGCTGGGTCCTTCCCTTCGTGCCGGCGTGCGTGGGACTGGCGCTGGTGTCGTGCGCCGAGGCGGTGGCTCGGGGCGAGGACCTGAAGCGCCAGCGCGGCGCCCTCAAGCGGCTGTTCGTCCGCTATCCGCAAGCGGCCCCGGAGACGGCCGTGCCTCCCGCGCGGGAGGACGTCCGCTAGTCGAGCCCCCACTGCTCACCCGAGGCGGCGGGGAAGTCGCGAAGCAGTCCGATGTCCGTGGAAGCAGGACAGGAGCCCATGGCGCGCTACGCCCTCATCGCCGAACCGGATCCGCATCGTGCCGCCAGCCTCCTCTCGCTCGTCACCAGCGAGGGCATGGAGGGACATGTGGCGCGCGACGGCGAGGAGGCCCGCGAGGCCATCCAGCAGCGCGGGGCACCGGCCCTGCTGGTGACGGACCTCGCCCTGCCCCGCCTGGATGGCTTCGCGCTGCTGACGTGGCTGCGCGAGCGCTCGGACTCGACGGACACCGCCGCGGTGGTCGTCACCGCCTTCGACGAGCTGCGCGTGCGCGCGTGGCAGCTCAAGGACTCGCTCGGAATCCACGGGCTGCTCGGGCGCCGGGCCCCGATGGACTCGGTGCGAGAGGCGGTGCGCCACGCCTTGACGGGAGGGCCACGCTCCACCGAGCCGCCCACGCAGGACGGTGCACCCGACGATGTCGACGGGCAGAGAGCCCGCCTCGAGGCCCTGCGGATGGAGGACGACCTGCCTCCGGAGGAGCACCTCCAGGAGCTGGTCACCGAGGTGGCCTGTGCCTTCGGCGTGCCCGTGGCGCTGCTGACGCTCGTGCTGGGCAAGCACCAGTGGTTCAAGGCCCACGTGGACCTGCCGGCGAACCTGGCGAGAGAACGCGGCGCGCCGCGCGACTGGTCCTTCTGTCATCAGGCCGTGCAGGGCCGCGAGGCGATGGTGGTCTCGGATGCCCCGCGACACCCCGTGTTCCGCGACCAGCCCCTGGTGCGTGAGGGCGTCCTCGGCAGCTTCGCGGGCGCGCCGCTCGTCACCGCGCAAGGCGTGGTGTTGGGCTCGCTGTGCGTCGTGGACACGCGCCCGCTGACGCTCGGGCCGGAGGATCTCGCCGCGCTGCGCGAGCTGGCCGCGCGCGTGGCCGGAGACCTGGAGTCGCGGAGCACGCGCTCACGTCCCACCGACGCGGCCCCCGCGCGCACGGAGCCACCGCTCACGCAGGCCACGGCGCTCGCGCTGGTGCGTGGCGCGGTGCAGGCGCTGGATGTGCCCGCGCTCCTCGTGGGACCGGGGCGCAAGCCCTACGCCGCCAACTCGGCGCTGGCGGAGTTGCTGGGCCTTCCGGCGGAGCGGCTGGTGGGCATGGGCTTCGAGGCGCTGTGTCGTCACGTGGCCGATCTCACCGCGGATCCCAGCGCGACGGTGCGACAGCTCGACCTGGCCTCCGAGTCCTCGCGCGGGTTGCACCTGACACTGGCCCTGGAGCGCCCCCAACCGCGCGTGGTGCGCTGGGTGGCCCGTCCCTTCCTCGTCCCGGGTGGGGTGGCCCAGCTGCTGTCGCTCGTGGACGCCGCCGCGCCGCACGGGCTGCGCGAGGAGCGGGAGCGGCTGCTGCGCGTGGATGCGCTGACAGGGCTGGCCCAGCGCCGCGCGGGCGAGGAGCGCTTGCTGAAGGAGATGGGCCGGTGCCGCCGAGAGGGCCTGCCGATCAGTGTGGTGCTCGTGGACCTCGTGGGCCTGGGACGACTGAACGCGGCGCGCGGCTTCGACGCGGGAGACGCCGCGCTGCGAGACGTCGCGCGGCGCGCGGAGGCCCTGTCCCAGGCGCCCGCGTTCGCGGTGCGCTGGGAGGGAGGAACGCTGCTGGTCGCGCTCCCCGGCGTGGACGCGGTGGGTACCGAGGCGGTGCGGCAGCAACTCCACGACGCCCCCGGTGGACCTGGACTCGTCTCGGCGGCGGTGAGCCTCAACGGCGAGGAGGATCCCCAAGGCACCCTGGCGCGCGCGCAGACGGCGCTGGCCAAGGCCAAGGCGGAGCGTCGCGGGCGCTCGGGGGACTGAGGCTCCACCCATGGCTCGCGCGGGCCGGCCCGGTGTAGAACGCGGGGACGCCGGGCATGCCCGGAAAGGAGCGCCGCCTCATGTCGTCGTCGCGCACGATGCCGGACCGCCTGCGCTTGCCGTTCCAGTTCGATGTCGCTCGGCTCCAAGCGGATCTCGCGAGCCTCCCCGTGGGGACATGGGTCCGTCACTTCAACACGATGAACTACGAGGGGGAGTGGAGCGGCGTGCCCCTGCGCGCGGTGGCGGGCTCCGCGCAGGCCCTCTACCCGGACCCGACGGGACTGGAGCGCTACGAGGACACGCCGCTCTTGGCGGCATGCCCCGCGTTCCAGGATGTCCTCTCCGCGTTCTCCTGCCCCATTGGCTCGGCGCGCTTGCTCAAGCTCGCGGCGGGCGCGCACATCCGCGAGCACACCGACTACAACCTCGGCTTCGATGACGGCGAGGTGCGCCTGCACGTCCCCATCGTCACGCACCCGGAGGTGGCCTTCTTCGTCGCGGGGCAGCGCGTGCGCCTCCTGCCAGGCGAGTGCTGGTACATGGATCTCAACCTCCCCCATCGCGTGGACAACCCCAGCGACACGGACCGCGTGCACCTCGTGCTCGACTGCGTCGTGGATGACTGGCTGCGCGGCATCTTCGAGCAGGCCCGCGCCGAGAGCCTCCGTGTCGCGTGAGGCCTTCGAGCACTTTCACGCACGCGTCCTCGCGGACCCCGCCCTTCAGCGCGCCCTGCGGGACACACCGGACCTCGCCACGTTCCTCGTGCTCGCCCAACGCCTGAGCGCCGAGCAGGGCTGTCCTCTCACCGAGTCGGATTTGAGAGACGCCATGGACACAGCGCGCCGCACCTGGCGCGAGCGGTGGATATGACCCCGAAGGCCACCGTGCCACCGCTGGACGACGACTGGGCCCCCATCCGCGTCCACGCGGGCGCGGGGGGACTCCAGGTGGACTGGTGCCACCTGGGCTCCGAGCGCCTCACGGCCCCGTTCTTCGACCAGAGCATCGAGGACCGGCTGCGCCATCCCTTCGCCCTGCTCTTCCAGCACCGGACGTCCATCGACGCCTTGGTCGAGCGTCGACGCGTGCGCCCCGGGCTGCCCGTGCGCGGGCTCGTCTTCCACATGTCCCGCTGTGGCTCGACGCTCCTCGCGCAGCTCCTCGCGGCGCTGCCCCGCCATGTCGTCCTCTCCGAGGCAGGCCCCGTGGACACCGTGCTGCGTGCGCACCACGACCTGCCCGGCATCACGGAGGACCAGCGGATCCTCTGGCTCCAGGCGGTGGTCGCGGCGCTCGGCCAGCGGCGTCACCCGGAGGAGTCGGCGGTGTTCCTCAAGCTGGATGCGTGGCATGCGCTGGAGCTGCCGCTGTTCCAGCGCGCGTTCCCTGGAGTGCCCTGGCTGTTCCTCTATCGCGAGCCGCTGGAGGTGATGGCCTCACACGCGAAGCATCGCGGCGCGCACATGCTGCCGGGCGCGCTGGGGCAGGATCTGCTCGAAGCCTCGGGCCTGCCCACGACGTCCATGGACGAGTACGGCGCGCGGATGCTGGCCCGCATCTGCGAAGCCGGGCTCCAATCCTTCCAGCAACGACGCGACGCCCCCGCGAGGCTGGTCGACTTCGCCCAGCTCCACGCGTCCGCGGCGGACCTGCTGCCCGAGCTGTTCGACTTGAAGCTCACGACCGAGGAGCGCGAGCACCTGCGAGAGGTCGCGGGACGCGACGCGAAGAACCCCGTGCTGCCCTTCGAGGAGAACCGGGAGGAGAAGGCGCGAGGCCTCTCCCCTGAGGCTCGCGCGCAGACAGAGCGCCACCTGCGCCCCATCTACGAGCGATTGGAAGCCGAGCGCCGGCGAAGCCGAGGCCCGCGCCTCAGCGGCGCCCACGGCTCGTGAGGGCCTCGTTCACCGCGGCGGCCAGACGCGCGACGAGCTGCGAGTCCCGGCTGCTGAACACGGACTTCGCGCCCCCCGGCAGCGTGAGCACCAGCGAATAGGTGTCCTCCGCGAGCAACAGGCGGGCGAGCGACGAGAAGAACGTCAGCGCGACGAGGACTCGCGCGGCCTCCAGCGCCCCCGCCGTCACCAGCTCCCAGCGCCCCAGGACCACGACCAGGGGAAGCGCCACCGCGCCGCAGAAGAGCATCGCCACCAGCAGGGGCCACATGCGCGGCGAGCGGCGTACGGTCTCCACCTGGAAGACGTCCCCCAGCATCCAGGCACGCCCCTGCACCACGAGCCGCTCCGACGTCACGCGCAGGTCCAGGGCCTGGAACAGCGCGACCTCGGCGCGCTCCGCGACAGGAGCGACACGACGCTCGGAAGATGGCAGGGCGGGAAACACGGGAACGGCGGTGTGTTCAATCACGGTGCGCCTCCGGACGGGGACGGAGAGAGAACGGGAAGTTCTGCGCGCAACATGTCGCGCAGCTCCTGCAAGGGACGCCCCAGCGCGAAGCACCCCCGCGCCCCGAGCCGGAGCGCGAGCTGCACGAGCCGCTCATCCGAGAAGGGCACGAGGACGAGCACCGGGGCCTGGGCCGCCTGGGCCCGCGCTCGCTGCAGGACGGGGAGGATGGCCGCCCCCCGCTCCACATGCGCGAGCACCACATCCCACCCGCCCCCTGACGGCTCCTCGCGCGGAGCCAGGGCGATGCCCAGGTCCGCGAGGACATCCGACATCAGGGCGGCAAGTGAGTCATCCGCACCCAGCAACAGGGCGCGGGCGCTGCGGGCGGGCTCCACGGGCCGGGGTACAGCAACCCTCGTGCCCGGAGCCTCGCCGTCGGAGCGACGGGGGCGGCACCCCACCCACCCTGGCATTCCGCCAGGGCAGGCGTGGTGCTTTGCCAGGGTGGCCTACTCGAACGCCTCGAAGACGAAGCTGAGCTGGAGGTCCGCGACCGCCGAGCCACTGGACGTGAAGCCCGCGGTGGCCGGCCCACGGATGACCGTCTTGAAGCTCCCGTTCAGCAGCTTGGCGCGGTCCTCGGCGCCCATCGTGTCCGAGTCGAAGGCGACCGTGAGAGACACCGGGCCAGTGCCGGTGGGGGCCTGGATGCTGCCCACCGGGAAGGTGTTGTTGGTGTCGTTCATCACGAAGAGGACCTCGACCTTGCCCGAGAACACCTGCTCCAGGGCCGTGACGCCGGTGGACTGGGCTCCCAGGAGCAGCGTCAGCGAGGACACCGTGATGCGCGACGGGTCGTGCCCATCCAGCTTCGCGCGCGCGTCATTGACGAACGCGCCATAGGGATTGCTCGACTCCGAGGTGATGCTCTTGTCCTGCTCGATGGTGCCACTCTTGATGTCGCTGGCCTTCGACTTCAGGTTGATGCCCACCGAGGACGACGTCCCCACGGGGTCCTTTCCACAGCCAACCGCCAACACCGCCCCCACGACGAGGACCGCGAGCGAACGAAAACGCATGACAGGGTCTGCCTCCGCCACGACGGGACGTGGCTGCATGAGATTGCACCCTCATCGACCCGCCAGGACGAGCGACGGCCACGCCTACCGGCCCCCCGGGACCTCCCCTTTTTCCCGCTCTCGGCGGTGGATGGTGGAGACATCGATGCCGAGCACCTCGGCGGCGCGCGTCTTGTTCCCGCCGCAGCGCGCCACCATCCACGCGATGTACTCCCCCTCCAAGCGGCGCAGCGGCCACAGCTCGTCCTGCGCGACGGCGAGCGGATGGGACTCCGGTCCCGCCGAGGGGGCGTGCAGGCGCAGCGTGTCCACGTCCACCGTCTCCTGCGGCACGAGCACCACCAGCCGCTCCACCAGGTTCTCCAGCTCGCGCACATTGCCGGGCCAGGACTGAGCGCCGAGCAGCGCCACGACCTCGGGTGAGAACGCCGCCACGAGGGAGCGCGGATTGCGGGCACGCGAGCGCGCGATGAAGTGCTCCACCAAAAGCGGGATGTCCTCCTTGCGCTCACGCAGCGGTGGGACGCGGAGCGTGACGACATTGAGGCGATAGAAGAGGTCGGCGCGGAAGCGACCTTCGCGCACGCGCGTCTCCAGGTCCTGGTGGGTCGCGGCGACGATGCGCACGTCCACGGTGCGGCTGGTGTCGGAGCCCACCGCGCGCACCTCACCGTTCTCCAGCACGCGCAGCAGGCGGGCCTGCAGCTCGGTGGGCATGTCGCCGATCTCGTCCAGGAACAAGGTGCCGCCGTCGGCCTCCACGAAGAGGCCGCGCCGCGCGGCGGTGGCTCCGGTGAAGGCGCCCTTGAGGTGGCCGAACAGCTCGCTCTCCAGGAGCTGCGCGGGCAGCGCCGTGCAGTTGACGGCCACGAATGGACCCGACGCGCGCTCGCCTTCCGAGTGGAGCGCGCGGGCCACCAGCTCCTTGCCGCTGCCGCTCTCGCCGCGCAGCAGCACCGGCGCGCTCGCGTGCGCCACGCGGTCCAGGAGCGCGTACAGCCCCCGCATCGCCGCGCCCTTGCCCACCAGCGCGCCCACGCCGCGGCGCTCGGTGGACGCCTGCTTCAGGGCCCGGTGCTCCGCGCGCAGCTGACGGTCCTCCAGCGCGCGACGCAGGTACAGCAGCACCTCGTCCAATCGGAAGGGCTTGGTGAAGTAGTGATAGGCCCCGCGACGCATGGCCTCGACCGCGCTCTCCACGCCGCCGAAGGCCGTCATCAGCAGCACGGGCAGCTCGGGGTCCACCGCGCGCGCGCCATCCAGCACGTCCAGGCCATCCACCTGGGCCATGCGCAGGTCGGACAACACGGCGTCATAGGGACGCGTGCGCAAGAGCTTGAGCGCCTCGGCGCCGCCGGTCGCCAGCTCCACGCGGTAGCCCGCGTCCTGGAGCGGCTCCTGGAGCATGCGACCCATTTCGACGTGGTCGTCCACGACCAGGATGCGCTGTTCAGACGGCATGTCGTTCCTCGGTATCGGGCGGCCGCGCGGCGGGCCAGAACACGCTGACCTGCGTGCCCCGACCTGGCTCGCTCTCCAGCTCCACGCGGCCCCCATGGTTTCGCACGACGTGGGCCACCATGGTGAGCCCCAGCCCCGTGCCTTGCCCGCGCTTCTTCGTCGTGAAGAACGGATCGAACACCTGATTGAGGCTCTCGCGGGGGATGCCGCAGCCGTTGTCGCTCACGCGCAGCGCCACCAAGCCCCAGGGTCCCTCATCCGCGCCGTCCGGCACCGACGCGGACACCCGCACCGTCCCGCCCGCCGAACACGCGTCACAGGCATTGAGCGCCAGGTTCACCAGCACCTGCTGGAGCTGATCCGGATCCGCGGCCAGGGAGGGCAGCGCCTCGGGCACCTCCAGCTCCAGGTGAAGCTGACGGCGCTCGGCCTCCACGCGCAGCAGCTCGTGGACATCGCGAGCGATGGGCCCCAGCGACACCGGCCGCAGCATCGTGGGCCGCAGTCGAGAGAAGTCCAGGAGCTGCCGGAGCGTGCGGCTCACGCGATCAATCTGCTCGATGATGACCGCCACCCCCGGCGACTGCGGATGCTCCGCGCCCAGCTTTCCCAGCACGTACTCGGCCCGGCCGCGCACCACGCCCAGCGGCGTACCAATCTCATGCGCGATGCCCGCGGCGAGCACGCCCACCGTCGCGAGCTTCTCGGCGCGCAGCAGCTGCGTCTCCAGCGCGCGCACGTCGCTCAGGTCCTCCACCACCAGCAGCACGCGCACCTCGGGGTCGCTCACCTCCAGGGGCACCGCGTGCACGTTGTACGGCGCCTCCTCGCCAAAGAGAGACAGCGGCTCGCCCAACAGGCTGCGTGGCCGGGACTCGCCCGTGGCCGCTCGCACCAGCGCGCGCAGCCGCTCCAACATGGGCTCCGGCGCCTGGGGAAACGCCGCCTCCAGGGGAGCGCCCGTGGCGAAGGGAGGCATGCGCGAGCGCAGCGCCTGGTTGACGGTGCTGATGCGCCCATCGGCCGACAGCGCCAGGACTCCGGTGGGGATGTTGTCGAGGATCTTCTGCGTCTTGTCGTGCAGGTGCGCGAGCTGCTCGGCGTGTCGGCGGCTCTCGCGCAGGGCAGCGGAGCGACGCTGCGCACGCACCACGTAGACCGCGAAGGCCACCAGGAAGAGCGAGACGAGCGCCGCCGCCAAGGCCAGGCGCCACACGAGGCCTCGCTCATGCGTGCGCAACGTCGCGGTGGACACGAGCATCGCCGCGGTCCAGGTGGTACCGCCCCGCATGCGGATGGGCGTGAAGACGGCCACGGCGTCCGCGCGGCCCAGGCCCAGCTTCTCCGCCTCCCGCTCGCCCAGTTGCGCCGTGCCGCGCTCCCCCGCGCGAAGACGCGCCACCAGCGCCGCGAACGCAGGCACGCCCGCGTCTCCCTCCCCCACCCGGCGAAACCAATCCGCCAGGGAGGGATCGCTCGACGACGCGGGCAGGCCGTGCGTCCCCACCCACAACAGGCGCACGTCCGGATCCGACGAGACGATGCGCAGCGGCGCGAAGAACGCCGCGGTATCCACCAGCACGGCCACCGCGCCTTGGGGCCGCCCCTCGGGCGCGGGCAGGGCCGTGGCGAGCACCCGCAGCCGCCCCGCATCCCCTTCCAGCGACCCGGACGTGGTGACGTCACCAGGAGGCCGCTGGAGGGCACGCCGCGCCGTGTCCGCCATGCCGGCGAAGTAGGTCCCCCGGCTCACCAGCGCATCCGCGCGCCGGTCCACCAGCCGAAGCTTCTCCGTGCCGGCCCCGTCATAGGTGGCGATCGCCCGGTACTGGCCCACCGCCTCCAGGAGCGCCCGCAGCTCCCGCTTGTGCTCGGCGGCGCTGCCCGGCTGGGACATCAGCTCCCCGGCGAAGCGGAGCTTGTCACCCACATCCTCCAGCGCCTCGGCCACCCCCCGCGTCGCCTCGTCGAGCTGGGCCCGGCGCTCCACCGCAAGCTGGTGGACCAGGGCCGCCCGGTTGCGCTGCAAGACGGTGAACACTCCCGCCCCCACGCTGGTGAGCGCCACGCACAACAGCAACACGGGAATCAGCGCCGACCGCATGGAACGCGCAGCCTATCCGCACCACCCCGCTCGCCTGCTCTCCCGTTTCCAGGCCGACATGTCACCGGATTGGGACGTTGACGGTTCGCGTCAGCCAGTGCTACCTACCGGTCGGTAACCTACCGGTCGGTTGGTCACCACGGGGCAAACGCCCGGTGGGAGTGGAGGACACGCACATGACGCAGTCGGGGCGCAGGCCAGATGAGGGGGAGCGGTACCGGGCCATCCTGGAGACGGCGGCGCGCCTCATCTGCGAACGCGGCTACGAGGGCACGTCGATGCAGGAGATCGCCGCCGCGTGCCGGATGACGAAGGCGGGGCTCTACCACCACATCCAGAACAAGGAGCAGCTGCTCTTCGCCATCATGAACTACGGGATGGACGTGTTCGAGGAGCAGGTCCTCGCGCACGTCCAGGACGTGGCGGATCCGCTGGAGCGCCTGCGCGGGTGCATGCGGCACAACATCCACCTGGTGACGCGCGGGTGCAGCAAGGAGGTCATCATCATCCTCCACGAGCACGCCACCCTGACCGGTGAGCCCCGCGAGTTCATCGACCGGCGCAAGAAGCGCTACGTGCGGTTCCTCGAGGAGGCCTTCGCCGAGGCCGCGCGCCAGGGCCTCATCCGCCCGGTGGACCCCACGGTGGCGGCGTTCTCGTTCCTGGGGATGATTCTCTGGGTCTACAAGTGGTTCAAGCCGGACGGCCGGCTGACGGACGATCAAATCGCCGACGGGATGGTGGACCTGCTCCTGCCCGGGCTCTCCGCACAGGCCGCCGCCCCCGCTCCGGACTCTGGAGTCGCGCCGCTTCGCATGGTGCCCCGCACCGCCACGGGGGACGCGTCGTGAAGTCGCCTCGCTGGTGCACGTTGACGGAGGCCGTGGCCTCCATCCCGGACGGCGCGTCGCTCGCCACGGGTGGATTCATGCTGGGCCGGGCGCCCATGGCGCTGGTGATGGAACTCATCGCCCAGGGCAAGCGCGGCCTGAGCCTCATCTCCCTTCCCAATCCCCTGCCCGCCGAGTTCCTCATGGCCGGCGGGTGTCTGGCGCGCGTGGAGCTGCCCTTCGGCGCGCTGAGCCTCGCGGGCCGCGTGCGCCCCATGCCGTGCCTCAAGCGCGCCATCGAGCAGGGCACCGTCGCGTGGCGTGAGCATGACGGCTACCGCATCGTCCAGCGGCTTCGCGCCGCGTCCATGGGCGTGCCGTTCCTGCCCGCGCCGGACTCGGATGTGTCCGCGCTCGCGGACGCGGAGCCGCCGCTGCGCGTGGTGGATCCGTTCACCGGAGAGAGTGTTCCGGTGGAGCCCGCGTACTACCCGGACGTGGCGCTGATCCACGCCCGCGCGGCGGACGAGCGCGGCAACCTCTTCATCGAGGACCCCACCACGGACCTGCTCGTGGCGGGCGCGGCCCGGCGAGTCATCGCCACCGCGGAGGAGCGCGTGGAGCGCCTGCCGCGCGTGACGATTCCCGGCTTCCAGGTGGAGCGCGTGGCGCTCGCGCGAGGCGGCGCCCTGCCCACCGGCTGCACGGGCCTGTACCCGCATGACGACGAGGCCCTCGCGCGCTACCTGGCGCTCGCCGAGCACGGCCAGGAGCAGGAGTTCCTCCAAGCGATGCGGACCACCCGGAGCGCGGCATGACGGCCTTGATGATGGATGCGACGCCGGCGGAGACGGTCGTCTCGTTGCTGGCGCGGGAGATTGAAGAGGACGCGGTGGTCGCCACGGGCGTGGCCTCTCCCCTGCCCATCCTGGCCATCGCGGTGGCGAAGGCCACGCACGCGCCGGGGCTCACGTACATCGCCTGCGTGGGCTCGTTGGATCCCGACCTGCCCTCGCTGTTCCCCTCGTCCGAGGACCTGGGCTACCTGGATGGCCGCTCGGCGGAGGTGTCCATCCCGGACCTCTTCGACCATGCGCGGCGCGGGCGCGTGGACACCGTCTTCTTCGGCGCGGCCGAGGTGGATGCCACGGGCCGCACCAACATGACCGCGTCGGGCAGCCTGGAGCGCCCGCGCAGCAAGTTCCCGGGCGTGGCGGGCGCGGCGACCTTGCGCCAGTGGGTGCGCCGGCCGGTGCTGCTCGTCCCCCGGCAGTCGCGGCGCAACCTGGTGCCCGAGGTGCAGGTGGCCACCACGCGCGACCCGCGCCGGCCCGTGCGCCTCATCTCCGACCTGGGCGTGTTCGAGCTGGGCAGCGACGGCGCGAAGCTGCTGGCGCGGCACCCCTGGGCCCAGGTGGAGACCATCGCCGAGCGTACCGGCTTCGAGTTCACCGTGCCGGACACGCTGCCCGTCACCCCGCTCCCCGACTCGCGCACCCTGTCGGCCATCCGCGCGTTGGATCCGCGCAACCTCCGCGACTCGCTCGTGGGGGCCTGAAGCACCCGCATACCCGTTAGTCACCAGAGAGGCACGAAGATGGAAGCCGTTGTCCTTCGCCAGTTCGGCGATGCAGGAAACCTGCGCCTTGAGAACGTCCCGGTTCCCAGCCCGGGACGCGGTGAAGTGCTGCTGCGAGTGCACGCGTGCGGCGTCTGCTACCACGACGTCATCAACCGCCGAGGCAACCTGCCGCGCACGCATGTCCCCGCCATCCTCGGCCACGAAGCCGCGGGCGAGGTCGTGGACGTGGGCCCGGACACGCCGGGCTGGAAGGTGGGCGATCGCGCCGCCACGCTCCAGCGCCTGTCCTGTGGCGAGTGCGCGCTCTGCCGCTCCGGCCGCAACAGCCTCTGCAAGCGCGACAACCGCTTCTTCGGCGAGGAGCTCCAGGGCGGCTACGCGCAGTTCATGGTCGCGCCGGTGGCGGGCCTGGGCCGCGTGCCCGAAGGCCTGCCCTGGGCCGAGGCCGCCACGGTGTGCTGCACCACCGGCACGGCGGTGCACACGCTGCGCACGCGGGCGCGCATCCAGGCGGGCGAGACGGTGCTGATCACCGGCGCCAGCGGCGGCGTGGGCCTGTCCTCGGTGCAGCTCGCCAAGGTGGACGGCGCGCGCGTCATCGCCATCACCTCGGGCGAGGCCAAGGTGCAGGCGCTGCGCGAGGCGGGCGCGGACGAGGTCATCGTCTCGCGCGGCCTGGACTTCGCGTCCGAGGTCCGCAAGCGCACGCAGGGCAACGGCGTGGACGTGGCCATTGAAATCGTGGGCAGCGCGACGTTCGACCAGACGATGAAGGCCATGGCCCCGGGCGGTCGCGTGGCGGTGGTGGGCAACCTGGAGTCGGGCGTGGTGAACCTCAACCCCGGGCTCGTCATCGTGAAGGAGCTGGAGATCCTCGGCGCCTACGCGACCACGCGCGACGAGCTGGACGAGGCGCTGCGGCTGACGGCGGCGGGGAAGATTCGTCCGTTCGTGTCGGAGACGGTGCCGCTGGCGGATGCCTCGCGCGCGCACTTCCGGCTGGAGAACCGCGAGGTCGCGGGCCGGCTGGTGCTGGTGCCTCCCCAGGCGTGAAGCAACACAGGACTTTCGACGGAGTTCACTCATGAAGAAGCGGGTTGGAATCGAGGCGCTGGCCATCGCGGTCCCGCGCCGGTACGTGGACATCGAGGACCTGGCGCGAGCGCGCGGCGTGGATCCCGCCAAGTACACCGCGGGCCTCGGCGCTCGTGAGATGGCCGTGAACGATCCGGGCGAGGACGCGGTGGCGCTGGCCGCCACGGCGGCGGCCCGACTGCTCAAGCAGCAGGATGTGGACCCCGCGAAGCTGGGCATGCTCGTGGTGGGCACCGAGACGGGCGTGGACCACTCGAAGCCCATCGCCTCGCACGTGCACGGCCTGCTGAAGCTGCCGCGCTCCATGCGCAGCTTCGACGCGCAGCACGCCTGCTACGGCGGCACCGCGGGCCTGATGGCCGCCGTGGAGTGGATCGCCTCGGGCGCGGGCGCGGGCCGCTCGGCGCTGGTGGTGTGCACGGACATCGCGCGCTATGGCATCAAGACCGCGGGCGAGCCGACCCAGGGTGGCGGCGCGGTGGCCCTGCTCGTCTCCGAGCAGCCGGACCTGCTCGCGATGGACGTGGGGCTCAACGGCGCGTGCACCGTCGACGTGTATGACTTCTGGCGCCCGGTGGGCCGGCGCGAGGCGCTGGTGGACGGGCACTACTCCATCAACTGCTACCTGGACGCGCTCTCGGGCGCCTACCGGGGCTGGCGCGAGCGCGCGCTGGCGCAGGGGCTGGTGCGCTGGGGCGGCACGATGCCCAGCGAGCAGCTCGCGCGCATCGCGTACCACGTGCCCTTCTGCAAGATGGCCCGCAAGGCGCACACGCAGGTGCGGCTGTGTGACCTGGAGGACGCGGTCGGCCCGGGGCCGAACACGCCCGAGGCGCGCGAGGAGGTGGCCAAGTCCTCCGCCAGCTTCGATGCGCAGGTGGCGCGTTCACTGAACGTCAACGCGCGCGTGGGCAACGTCTACACCGCCTCGCTGTACCTGGCGCTGACGGGCCTGCTGGACGCCGAGGCGGCCACGCTGGCGGGCCAGCGCATTGGCCTGCTGTCCTACGGCAGCGGCTGCTGTGCGGAGTTCTACTCCGGCGTGGTGGGCGAGAAGGCCGCGGAGCGCATGGCGCGCGCCGGCGTGGAGGAGGTGCTCGCGCGCCGTGAGCGCGTCAGCGTGGAGGAGTACGAGCGCCTCATGGGTCTGGCGCCCGACGCGCCCGAGGCCCTGACGCCCGAGCCCGGCACCTTCCGCCTCGCGGAGATTCGCGAGCACCGCCGCCTGTACACGGGCGGAACCGTCGCCTGATGCGCGGACCTCGCCGTGAGAACCCGCGCGGCGTTCTCACGGCGATGACGTCAGGGGTCCCAAGCCCACCGGTGAACACTCACCGGCACTTCGGGGCCCCTCACGGAAGGGGGTCCGCCAGCGGCCGGCGCGCGCCTTCGTGATAATTTTCTGCGGCATCATGAACGTGATGCTCCAGGAGCTTGCGCCGGAGTTCATCGATCAAGTCGGCCCGCTGTGCGCACGGGCATTCGGTGACTATCCGCTGCTCGCCGAGCTGTTCCCCAATGACGCGGAGAAGCGCGCGGTGGTGACGTCGCGCGTCTATCACTCCACCGTCGTGGATTGCCTCGAGTACGGCGTGGTGCACGCGCTCGTCGAGGACAAGCGCCTGTTGGGACTGGCCGCCTGGCTGCGTCCGGGCGCCTATCCGCAGTCACTCCGTCGGCAGGCGGGCATGTTCTCCTCCGCCACCGCGGCGCTGCGCTACTTCCCGCGGCGCGCGGGGCTGGGACTCCAGGCGCTCATCCGGCTCGACCGCTATCACCCGCATACGCCCAAGCACTGGTACCTGGCCACCATCGCCATCGACGCGGGGGCCCAGGGCAAAGGCCTGGGGGCCCGGCTGATGAACCGGGGCCTCCAGATGGTGGACGCGAAGGGCGAGCCCTGCTTCCTCGAAACGGCCCGCCCCACGAACCGGAACTGGTACCAGGGCTTCGGCTTCGAGGTGCAGCGCAGCGAGCCCTGCTTCGACGGAGGTCCGCCTCAGTGGTTCATGTGGCGACCACCCGCGGACGCGGCGATCCACGCGTCCACCTTGCGCTCCAGCACGTCGAGCGGCAGCGAGCCATCGAGCAGCACCACGTCGTGAAACGCGCGCACGTCGAACGCGGGGCCCAGCGCCTTCTCCGCGCGCGTGCGCAGCTCGCGAATCTTGAGCTGCCCCACTTTGTAGGCCAGCGCCTGGCCCGGCCAGACGATGTACCGGTCAATCTCATTGGTGATGTCGAGCAGCGGTCGCGGTGAGTTCTCCAGGAAGTAGTCGATGGCCTGCTGACGGGTCCACTTCTTGGCGTGCATGCCCGTGTCCACCACCAGCCGGACCGCGCGCCACATGTCGTAGGCCAGCTGCCCGAACTTGTCGTACGGGTCGTCGTACAGCCCCAGCTCATCGCCGAGCGTCTCGCAGTACAGCGCCCAGCCCTCGCCGTACGCGACGTAGTAGCCGAAGCGGCGGAACTCGGGCAGCGACGCCTGCTCGGCGGCCAGCGACGTCTGGAAGTGGTGACCGGGCACGGCCTCGTGCAGCGTGAGGGGAACCATCTCCCAGCGCGGACGCGTCTCCGGACGGTAGAGGTTGACCAGGTACGTGCCGGGGCGCGAGCCATCCGACGCGGCCGGATAGTAGAAGCCCGTGGTCGTGTCGGGGGCCATCTCGTCCGGCGTGGCCTCGACGCCATAGGGCAGCCGAGGCATCGTCTTGAACAGCTTCACCAGCAGCGGGTCGATGCGCTTGGAGAGCGCCCGGTAGCGCATCAGCAAGTCCTCGCCCGTCGTCGAGTAGAAGCGTGGGTCCTCGCGCAGGAAGCGGAAGAACTCCGGCAGCGTGCCCTGGAAGCCGGCCTTCGCCTTCACCGCCTCCATCTCCGCGCGCAGGCGCTGGACCTCGGCGAGCCCCAGCGCGTGAATCTCCTCGGGCGTCAGGCTCGTGGTGGTGAAGGTGCGCGCCATGAAGGCATAGAGCTGCGCGCCCTCGGGGAACTGCCATGCCCCCACCTGCTCGGGCGCGGCGGCGATGTACTCCTGCGTGAGGAACGCGTGGAAGCGGCGGAGCGCGGGCAGCACCGTGCTCGCGATGGCGGCCTTCCCCGCGGCCGCGAGCCGCGCCTGCTCCGAGGCGGAGAAGCTGGCCGGGAAGCGCGTGAAGGGGCTGTAGAAGCCGCTGCGCGTCGGGTCCTCCACGAGCTGCTTCTCCAACTGGGGCGGGATGCGCTGGAGGGCCACCTTCGGGTGCACGCGGTGCTCGCGAATGCCCTCGCGCATCAGCGCCGTCACCTGCTCCGCGTAGGTGCCGAAGGAGCCGAGCCGGGCGATCCAGTCCTCGTAGTCCTTCACCGTGTCGAAGCGCAGCGTGTCCGCGAACTGGTACGCGGTCTGGAGGCCCGGCGGCTGACGGATGCCCTCGGGCAGTCCTCCCATTTGATTCGTGGGCAGCAGGTACCACTTGAAGCGGTGCTCCTCCACCCACGTCTCGTAGTCGCGGCGGAACAGCTCGTAGTCGATCAGCTCGCGCGCGCTGAGCTGCTTGCGATCCACCGCGTCGAGCTTCGCCAACACCTTCAGGCTGTGCTGATGGTCCGCCTCGATGCCGGCGAGGCTGCGGTCATCCCAACGGTCATTCCAGCGACGGTCGCCCAGCACCGAGGCGTACGTGGGACTGCGCTCGAGCTGGTACTGCCACTCGCTCTGGATGAGCGCGTTCAGGGTCGCCCCCGCGCTGGACTTCGCCTTCACGGTGGGCGCCGCGTCCGCGGTGCCCAGCGGCAGCGATGCGATGACGCCCAACATCCACCCTCGCACTGCTCGAAGCATGACCCGTCCTCTCGTCATGCCAGCAGTCTAGCGACTCGGGCCCGGGCCAGCAGGCTCGTCCCGCGCGGTCCGCCTACCCCACGAGCAAGGCGCGCGGATCCGCGAGCTGCGCCGCGGCGGGCAGCGTCACGGTGAGCAAGGTGCCACGCCCCTCGCGGCTCTCCGCGCGCAGCGTGCCACCCAGCCCCGTGGCGATGGCATGGCTCACCGACAGTCCCAGCCCGGTGCTGTTGGGCCGCGCCGTGGCGAAGGGCTCGAAGATGCGCGAGAGCAGCTCGGGCGACAGGCCCTTGCCGGAGTCCTGCACCTCCACCACCACCTCGCCGTCCGGGCCGGTGTACGCCGCCACGCGCAGCACGTTGGTCGCCGCGTCGGCGGGATCCATCGCATGGATGGCGTTGAGCAGCAGGTTGAGGAAGAGCTGGCTCAGGCGAGCCTCGTCCGCGTCCACGGCGGACAGCTCGTGGAAGTCACGCTCCAGGCGCGCGCGGTGTTGCAGCTCGCCACGGATGAGCTTGAGCGCGTGCTCCAGCACGGGCTGCACCTCCACCCGCGCCTGATGCTCGGGCGGCTTGCGCGAGAGCGTCCGCAGGTCCTGCACGATGTGCTTGAGCCGCGTGGCGCCCTCCAGCGTGTCCGACAGGGCCTCCATCACGCCATCCAGCTCCGTCGAGCGCGCGCCGGTCCCATCGCGCAGCGAGCCCTTCAGGCGATCCAACTCCTCGCGCATGTACGAGAGGTTGGCCAACACGAAGGCCAGCGGGTTGTTCATCTCATGGCCCACCGCCGCGGCCAGCGACCCCAGCGCGGACAGGCGATCCGACTGGATGAGCCGCGCCTCCAGTTGCTTGCGCAGCGTCACGTCGCGCGAGAACACGCGCAGGCCCGGCGGGTCCCACAGCTGCGCCACCGACAGCTCCCAGTACCGCCCGTCCAGATGCACCGTGGGGGCGGGCTCTCCGGCGGGCGCGCCGCGCCAGATCCACATCAGCGCCGCGTAGACCAACGGGTGCTTGTCCCCGCGCGCCACCAGATCCGGGAAGGCCGTGGAGGCGGCCGGATTGGCGTAGCGCAGCTCGCCGTCCGTTCCCAGCTCCAGCAGCGGCTCGGGGTGCAGCAGCGGGAAGGACGCCAGGCGGTACAGCGGGTCCTCCAGCGAGCGGAGGCCGGAGACATCCCGCACGAGCAGCCCCAAGCGCGGGCCTCCCGCCTCACCGTCCGGGGACTCATGCGGAGTGACCTCCGCGACGTACGAGCGCGTCTCGCCCGCCACCTCCAACCGGTAGTCCTGACGGCCGCCCGCGCTCCCGCGCAGCACCGCGCGGATGAGCGGCAACAAGGGCCCGGCCGCGTCATCTCCCAGCGCGTCCACCAGCAGCGCCCCCTCGGCGTCGCGCAGCGAACGACCGAACGCGTGCCCCGTCGGGGACCAGAGCCGCCGACAGCGCGTGTCCGCGTCCAGCTCGGCCACCAGATACTCGCCACTCCGATTCGCGCCTGGGGGCGGCGGCACCACGCGCCCATCCTCGGAGCGCACGAAGCCCTCGACCCGGAAGGGCCCCATCAACATCTCCAGGCCCGCGCCATCCGTGTTCATCCGCGTGAGGATGCCTTCCAGCGCGGCCGCGTCCGTGACGGACAGGCGCCGCGTGAGGATGATGCCGTCCGACAGCGTGGGGCCCGTGAAGGAGAACGGCAGCAGCCGCCGCTCCTCGCGCCCCACGTAGGTGGCCAGCGTGGCCCGCATCGCATGCTCGTCCGGGTGATTGCTGAACGTGGCGGCCACATCCGCCTCGCCCTCGAGGACCGCGTTCAGCGCGCGCCGGTACGTCCCCACGAAGCGCTGCTCCGCGAAGATCACGTCCGGATCCAACCCATGCGCCCGCAGGTGCGCGACCGCCAACAGGTGACCTCCCGTGGACCGGGGCGCCACCCACGCCGCGCGCTTGCCCCTGAGCGACTCCAAGGTCAGCGGCTCGTCCGCCCGGCACACCAGCGACGCGTGGTAGCTCCAGCTCCCCGAGCGCACCGCGCGCAGCACCGCCCGGGCACGAGCCTCGAACGCGGTGCACTGCTCAGCGGTGCCCCACGCCATGTCCACGCGGCCCGCCACCAGCTCGGTCTCCAGCATCTCGTAGGTGGGCGCGAACTCCACCACCACCTTGCGCCCCAGCCGCTCCGACAGGGCGCGGCCAAACAGGTCGACCCGAACGTGCTCACGCACCTCGCCCAGCGAGGGGAACAACAGGAAGCGGATGGGAGTCGCTGACACCTTCAAGGGCTGAGACCTCCGGCAATCCCCCCTTCTTCGCGACCTTGGGAATGCCCCGGGTCACTGGCCAGCCACCATACCCGATTCTTGGGCTATTTGCACATTATTCCAGCTTGGCTTGAATTTACCAGATGTCAGAGACTGAGGTCTGACGTCGGGAATCGACCGCGTCAAGGCCCAGAGGTGGGGACTCTGCCCACGAATACATTGGGAAGCTGTCCTATTCTGGGATCGCTGGATACTGAACATCTCCCCACCAAACCGCCCAAAGTCGATTTCCGCGCGAATGATGCATTCGCGTGGCGTGAAGGAGCTGTTGTCCGATGGCCCTGACCCCTGCCCAGAAGCGCGCGCGCTTGACCGAGCTGCTGCGCGAGAAGAACGCCGCCCCCCGTCAGGTTCCCCCCGCGTTCGCGCAGGAGCGCATGTGGTTCCAAGAGCGCCTGGCGCCCGGTAACGCGGCGCTCCACATGCCCGTCGCCGTGCGGCTGAGTGGTCCGTTCGACGCGGAGGCACTGCGTCACGGGCTACAGGAGCTGGTGCGACGACACGAGCCGCTGCGGACCACCTTCGTCGAGGTGGACGGCAAGCCGCTCCAGCGCATCGCGCCATCCCTCGAGGTGGAACTGCCGGTGGTGGACCTGTCGGCGCTGCCCGGAACCGAGCGCGAGGCCGAGGCGTGGCGGCGCATCCACACCGAAGCGCGACGCCCGTTCGATCTGGAGCGAGGACCGCTGCTGCGCACGGTGCTGTTCCGCGCATCCGACACCGAGCACCTGCTGCTCGTGTGCCTCCATCACATCATCACGGACGCCTGGTCCATGGGCGTGCTCGTCCAGGAGCTGGGGGCGCTCTACGCGGCGGGCCGCACCGCGCTCGCGGCCGAGACCTTGCCGCCCCTCCCCCTCACCTTCTCCGATTACACCGCCTGGCAACGCCAGTGGCTCCAGGGGGACGTCCTTCAGACGCAGCTCGCCTATTGGCGGGCGCAGCTGGATCCGCACGCGGTGCTGGAGCTGCCCACGGACCTGACGCGCCCACCGATGCTCTCCACGCGGGGCGCGCGTGAGAGCCGAACGTTGTCACCGGCCCTCACGCAGGCGCTCAAGGCGCTCGCCGCGAGCGAGGGCCGCACCCTCTTCTCCGTGTTGCTGGCCGGCTTCGGCGTGCTGCTGCACCGCTACTCGGGACGGGACGACCTCACCGTCGGCACGCCCATCGCGGGCCGCGCGCGCGCCGAGACGGAGCCGTTGATCGGCCTGTTCGTCAACACGCTGGCCCTGCGCGCCTCCCTTGCGGGCACGCCCTCGTTCCGGGAGTGGATGGAGCGGGTGCACACCTCCGCGCTCGGGGCGTTCGCGCACCAGGACATCCCCTTCGAGAAGCTGGTGGAGGAGCTTCAGCCCACGCGGCACCTGAACCTCACGCCGCTCGTGCAGGTGATGTTCGTACTGCAGAACGCGCCGCTGCCGTCGCTCCGGCTCCCCGCCCTGCGCATGGACACGCAGCCGGTGGACGGGGGCGCCGCGCGCTTCGACCTCACGCTGATCGCCGCCGAGCACGAAGGCGCCCTGCGCCTCACCGCGGAGTACAGCACCGACCTGTTCCACGCAGCCACGATTCGCCGCCTGCTCGGACACCTCGGCACGCTCCTGGAGGCCGCCAGCCTCCAGCCGGAGCGGAGCATCGCGGAGCTGCCCCTCCTCGATGACACCGAGCGACAGCAGCTCCTGCGCGATTGGAATGGAGCCGCGTCGGACTTCCCTCGGGACGTGCTCCTGCATCAGTGCTTCGAGGCCCAGGTGGCGCGTACGCCCGATGGGGTGGCGCTCATCTTCGAGGGGGCTCACCTCAGGTACTACGAGCTGGAGATGCGAGCCAATCAACTCGCGTGGCACCTGCGTTCGCTCGGGGTGGGACCCGAGGTACGCGTCGGCCTCTTCCTCGAACGCTCGCTGGAGATGGTGGTGGCCTTGCTGGCCACGCTCAAAGCGGGAGGCGCATACGTGCCGCTGGATCCCGCGTATCCCGCGCAGCGCCTGACGTGGATGCTCGAGGATGCGAACCCTCCAGTGCTCCTCACGCAGGAGCGGCTGGTGTCGCGCCTGCCTCCGCATGCATCGCGGGTGGTGTGTCTGGATACCGGCTGGGAGGAGATTGCCGCGAGGCCGCATGACGCGCCCGCCCCTCTCGCCTCCGCGCAGTCGCTGGCGTACGTCATCTTCACCTCGGGCTCCACGGGCCGGCCCAAGGGCGCGATGAACACGCACGACGCCGTGGTCAACCGCCTGCTGTGGATGCAGGACACGTATCGATTGAGAGAGGACGACTCCGTCCTCCAGAAGACCCCGTTCAGCTTCGATGTCTCCGTCTGGGAGTTCTTCTGGCCCTTGATGACCGGAGCGGTCTTGGTGATCGCGAAGCCCGGCGGCCATCAAGAGCCTGGGTATCTCGCACGGCTCATCGCGGACGAGGCGATCACCACGGTGCACTTCGTACCCTCCATGCTCCAGGTGTTCCTGGAGGAGCCCATGGCGGAGCGCTGCAAGGCGCTGCGACACGTGGTGTGCAGTGGCGAGGCGCTCCCCTTGGAGCTCGCGGAGCGATTCTCCCAGGAACTGCTTTGGGTGGACCTGCACAACCTCTATGGCCCCACCGAGGCCGCCGTGGACGTCACCGCGTTCACTTATGGATCGGCCGAGGCGCGTCGCTCCGTGCCCATCGGGCGGCCCGTGGCCAACACGCAGATCCGCCTGCTGGATGCGCACCTGCGCCCTGTGCCTGTGGGCGTCCCGGGCGAGCTGTTCATCGGCGGCGTGCAGGTGGGCCGGGGATATCTCGGCCGGCCCGAGCTGACCGCCGAGCGCTTCATCCCCGACGCGTTCAGCGAGACGCCGGGAGCCCGCCTGTACCGCACCGGCGACGTGGCCCGGTGGCTGCCAGACGGCAACGTCGAGTACGTGGGCCGAGTCGACTTCCAGGTGAAGGTGCGCGGCCTGCGCATCGAGCTGGGAGAGATTGAGCATGCGCTGGAGCAGCAGCCCGGCGTGAAGCAGGCGGTGGTGGTGGCGCGCGAAGACCGCGCGGGAGACAAGCGCCTGGTGGCGTATGTCGCCGTGCGCGGAGCCAACACCGTGGACAGCGCCACGCTGCGCGAGCGACTGCACGAGAAGCTCCCCGAGTACATGGTGCCCTCCGCCATCGTCCTCCTGGACGCGCTGCCGCTGACGCCGAGTGGGAAGGTGGATCGCAAGGCGCTCCCCGCGCCCGTTGCCGCGCCCACGGCCGTCCACGTCGCGCCGGGAACGCCCACCGAAGTGGCGCTCGCGGCACTCTGGGCCGAGGTGCTGCATGTGGAGCAGGTCGGCGCGATGGATCACTTCTTCGAGGTGGGAGGCCACTCCCTCCTGGCCACGCAGCTCGTGTCGCGCATCGTCGGGACGATGGGGGTCGAGCTGTCGCTGCGCACGGTCTTCGAGGCACCCGTTCTCTCCTCTCTCGCGCGACGCATCGATGAGGCTCGGCGTGCCCTGGCGCCGCGTGCTCCGGCACTCGTGGCGATTCCGCGTGACGGAGAGCTGCCGTTGTCCTTCGCGCAACAGCGCCTGTGGCTCATCGATCAGCTCGAGCCTGGCAACGCGGCCTACAACGTCCCAGCGGCCTTGCGTGTGCTGGGTGATCTGGACGTCGCGGCGCTGGAGCATGCCTTCCGTGCGCTCGTGGCCCGACACGAGAGCCTGCGCACCGCGTTCATCGTCCAGCAGGGCGAGCCCGTGCAGCGCATCGCGCCCACCGTGGACGTGTCCCTGGAGCGCCATGACCTGGGCCTGCTGCCCGAGCACGCGCGCCACGTCGAAGCACAGCGCCTCGCCACCGAAGAGGCGATGCGCCCCTTCAATCTCTCCGTGAGTCCGCTGGTCCGCGCCTCACTGCTGCGACTGGATTCGCAGGAGCACGTGCTGCTCGTGACGATGCACCACATCGTCTCCGACGGGTGGTCCATGAGCGTGCTCGTGCGCGAGTGGGTCGCGCTCTACGAAGCGTTCCATGCGCAGCGTGAGCCGCGCTTGGATCCGCTGCCCATTCAGTACGCGGACTATGCGGTGTGGCAGCGGCAGTGGCTGCGTGACGGCGTCCTCGACGCCCAGCTCGCCTACTGGAAGCACCAGCTCGCCGACGCCCCCGCTCTCCTCGAGTTGCCCACCGACAGGCCCCGCCCCTCCGTCCAGTCCTTCCGCGGCGCCTCCGTCCCCGTCTCCTTCTCTCCCGCTGCGTCCTCTGCACTCGCCTCCTTCTGCCAGGCCGAAGGCGTCACCCCCTTCATGGCCCTCCTCGCCCTCTGGCAGACGCTCCTCTCTCGCTACTCCGGCCAGCTCGACATCTCCGTCGGCTCCCCCATCGCTGGCCGCCAGCGC